>NZ_JANMZH010000675.1:0-3376 GCF_031383065.1 Microcoleus sp. OTE_8_concoct_300
GAATTTCCAGTTTGTACCAGTTGAAACTGCTCCATAAATTGCGGATTGTTCTTGCCCTTTGCGGGCATTAAATATTTGAGCTGCTGCCATCTGAGCCGCACACTGTCCCAATCCTATTCTAATATCGTTGTCTTTTGCTTCGACTAATGTCAAGACTGGGGCTGTAACTAATGATTGATTGCTGGACGCACTGAGGAGAAAGTCACACGCCCCGGTTAATCCTTTGCTCTCTTCTACGTTAAATGTGTTGCCGGAAAAATAGCCAATTTTGTTGTTGAAAGTGCGCCGTATTTCGAGTAGAATGGGAGTGAGGATTAATTCCGATCGAGCTTTTTCCGTGCTGATACTTGAGGCTAAGTCTAAAGCTTCGTCTAGAGTTTGTGTGAGGCGTTCTGAAGGTGCGAGGGGGGTAATTTGGCTGAATAAGTGGGGAATGTCTTCAACGGTTAAATCCAGGGTTGAGACGGCTTGGTCGATGCTTTTGAAGTCGCTGTAGGACATATTTGATTTGGGGTGGGAGATATGATTTTTTGAACCGCAGATGTACGCGGAAAGTGATATAATTATCACCAGTTTAGGCTAGAAAATTACTTTTAAGTCTGATGACACTGCTTAAATTATCTAGTTTCTGCGTTCTGGTTGTGCATTGCGGTGCTTAACTTTTTGTGAAAAATCGTGTAAAATTTCAGACTGGATTATATTTAATCATAGCAGGAGGGAGCCGTGAGTACGGGACAGGATTCAGAAAATAAGAATTTAGCGTACTATTGTAAACGTTTCGCAAACCTTGGTGTCAGCAAGAAAGGCGGTAATGCTCCCCATAAGCCAATATTACTCTTGTCAATAATTGACCTCATTGCTCAAGGCATAATTAATGAAAATCAAATTTATGTTTCCGATAACTTGCTTAAAACATTTGAGAAGTATTGGAATGTATTAGCATCTGACCCTTGGAAGAAGGGTTTGTACTATCCCTTTATTCGCCTGAAAACAGACGGTTTCTGGCATATAACACCTAAGTCTGGATTTAAGGGATCAGAACCTAAAACAACAAAAAAGTTAAAAGAAGCTGTAGAATACGCAAGTCTGGATAGTGAATTATTTAATCTACTGCAAGAACCACATTATAGAGCCGAATTAATAGATACACTGATAGCTGCATGGTTCTCATCAAACAAAAAACTGATCGAAGATATTTGGCAAGTAAATCAAGATTTTCTCAATTTCAGTGAGGAAGAAATAGAAACATCAGCGGAATCAGGTGATTTTGACAGAGAACCTAAATTTTATTTAAGAAAATCTGCTGTCAGAAATGCTTTTTTTAGAAAGGCAGTAGTACATATTTATGATTATAGATGTGCATTTTGTCGATTAAAAGTAATGAGAACCATAACTCAGAATATTGTAGATGGGTCACATATTAAGCCATTTTCACAGTTTTATGACAACCAAATTGATAACGGGATATCATTATGCAAAAATCATCATTGGGCTTTTGACCAGGGTTGGTTTGCTATAGATGATAATTACAGAATTATCGTTGCTAATGACTTAGAAGAGGAATCCCCCAATGCTAAAGCTATGAAAGATTTTCATAGTGAAACTATTCTCCTGCCAACTCCCGACCAATATCTACCAAGACTTGAATCGCTACAGTGGCATCGGCTGAATGTATTTAGAGCTTAATTAAGTAACTGAGGTTGAAGACATGACAGAAACAATGCAAATACCACTTTTTCCACCCCGTAGTGTTAGTGAGTTAGTGGTAGAAATCGAAAAATTAAGTAAAGAAATCAAAGAGTTATATTGTTTAGATGATATACCTTGGGTTTTAGGATATTCCGGCGGAAAAGACAGCACTACAGTAGTGCAGCTTATCTGGTATGCGATAGCAGAATTGCCACCTGAAAAAAGAACGAAAAAAATCTATGTAATCACAACCGATACACTTGTAGAAAACCCGATAGTTTCTACTTGGGTACGTCAGTCATTAAAACAGATGAAGTCTGCTGCTATAGAGCAACAGCTACCAATAGAACCTTATATGCTTTATCCAGATGTAAAAGATACTTTCTGGGTAAACTTGATGGGAAAAGGCTACCCAGCACCGAGACATGGATTTCGCTGGTGTACTGAACGCCTGAAAATCCTTCCTTCTAATCGGTTTGTTCGTGATATGGTGAGAATCAATGGAGAAGTAATTCTTATATTGGGGACTCGCAAAGCTGAAAGCATTAAACGCGCGGTTTCAATGGAGAAACATGAAATAGGTCGTATGAGTGACCGTCTAAATAATAATTCTAGTTCCATTAAATCTCTGCTTTATCAGAGTCCTAGTCTGCCTAATTCCCTAATTTATAGTCCGATAGAAGATTGGCGAACTGATGAAGTCTGGATTTATCTAAATCAGTGGGCTAATCCTTGGGAAAATAGCAACAAAGATTTATTTACCATGTATCGAGGTGCAACAGCCGACAATGAATGTCCTTTAGTTGTCGATACTTCTACGCCTAGCTGCGGCAGTTCTCGCTTTGGGTGCTGGGTTTGCACAATGGTAAGCCAAGATAAATCTATGGAGGCAATGATTCAAAACGATGAGGAAAAAGAATGGATGCAGCCTCTTCTCGATATTCGCAACGAATTAGACATTAAAAACGATCGCCCAAAAAGAGACTTCCGCCGCATCTACGGTAGAGTAGAACTGTTTGAACGCAACATGGGCGACGACACAACCTCCGTCGAACCCATCCCAGGGCCCTACACCAAATTCTGGCGAGAACACTGGCTGAGACGAGTCTTGGAAGCACAAACCCACATCCGCAAAACCGCACCCCTAGAAATGCGCGATATTACCTTAATTACCCCGGAAGAACTTAGCGAAATCCGCCGAATTTGGCTGGAAGAAAAGCATGAATTTGACGACTCTTTGCCCCGGATTTACGAAGAAGTCACGGGCGAACCTTTTGAAGATTCCCGTCCCGCCGCTGAAAGAAAACTCCTCGGTAGCGATGAATGGACTGTGATCGAAGAGATTTGCAGCGAGGACAAAATGCACCTGGAATTAATGGCAAAACTCCTCGATACGGAACGCCAATACTACACTAAACCCCGCCGTAATGGGATTTACGCGGATTTGGACAAATGCTTTGAAACCAGTTCGCGATCGAGAGATGAAGCAATCGGTAACGCCCACTATCAACGCAACTTAAAAACAGCGGTGGAAGCTGTTAAAGCAAATCCGGCTGAGAATATTCAGCAAGTCAAAGATGCGATCGCCCAAACCAACATTTCCGCAACCGATGCTACCGTTGATATTGCCAAACTCAAAGAAGAACTTGAAAGCAGCAGCAACGA
Source organism: Microcoleus sp. OTE_8_concoct_300 (assembly GCF_031383065.1). NCBI lineage: Bacteria > Bacillati > Cyanobacteriota > Cyanophyceae > Oscillatoriales > Microcoleaceae > Microcoleus > Microcoleus sp. OTE_8_concoct_300. Next base: position 3,355 of record NZ_JANMZH010000675.1, read on the forward strand.
AAGCAAACAGTTGTCTTGGGCG
>NZ_JANMZH010000692.1:0-2967 GCF_031383065.1 Microcoleus sp. OTE_8_concoct_300
CCATCGTTCCATCTGGGGGGTGGCAAGAAGGAGTTAGTGCGATCGTACACGCCACCACTGGTAATTACCCGCAAACCGCCAGTTCCATCAAGGGGATTTCTCGGTGTTTGAGCTGCTGCTGCTTCCCAGAAACCATCTCTAAAGGGCGGAGTGGCTGAACCGGGGATTTCTCCCCAACCATTACCGCGGTCTGTTGCTCCCACGTCAGCCACCTTCGTCACCTGCGACTTGCGGGTGCGAGGCCCTCCATCTTTCCAGGTGGTAGAGCCACCAACTTCTTGTGTGTCTGCCGCGCCAACGAATTTGGGTTGGGATAGGGTGGCGTCCCATCGCAGGGCTGGTAAGTTGTTGCCTACTAATACCCTCTCGCCCAAATTTTCTTCGCTAGCAGTAGATTTTATGTTGTCCGGGTTTCTTGACTCGAGTTTATTGAGATCGAGGCTAAGCCCTGTGGGTCCATTGGCACTCCCTACCTGTGCATTCCCAGTTGTAGGAAGACTCCAATCATCTATGGGTCTGAGGCTATCGCCACTTCCTTGAAGGTAAGCAGTGTAAGATCTTATCGCCTTATCAGGTACGTCTAGAGTTTCATTTCCCAGTGGTACCTCTTTAAAAGGCACTTTCCGCAGCCTTTCTTTGAAATAAGATTCCAGTGCATTAGGGCGGCTTTGGGACTGTTGGGTGCTACCGGGTGGGGGATCCACCAATCGCTGAACAGAAACTGGATCATCGGTTTTATTAGGCTTTGACGTTATTTGCCCCTCTACTAGCGCATTTAACCGCCGGGAGTATGCGTTGCCGTTGTAAAGTACATCAAGGCTGGTATTTGTAGGAGCTGATTGACTTGTGGGCTTAATTTCTTGTAGTGGAGTTGCGTCTGGTTGGTCGGCGCTTGCTTGAGCTTTGAAAAGATGTACTACTGCGGGGTTACTATTAGTGTTACCGGCCCAACCATTGACTACGTTACCTCCAACCTGAATTCGGCTATTTTCTTGGTCGTAGAAACAAGAGCCTTTGCTGCTAACTTCAAATAATTTAACGTCTCTTGGATTATTCACCCCCGTTACTAATAAATTGCTATTTGTCAAAATCCGCCCGTTTAAATTCAGAGGAACGCCGGGAGATATGTCTAAGTCGTCTTCATAAACTACCGCGTTGTTGCTGAGGGGAATGCGACTTTGGTCTTGCTGGTATTCTAGTGCGGATATGCTGGAAGTTCCCGTAAATTCTTGATAATTAGTACCCAAAGCAGCAACTTCTGCAGCTTTAATCGGTACGTTTACTGTGTAAACAAAGAAACTTTTTCTCAGCTTACCGTCTAGCTTGTACCAGCCAGAGTCTCCCACCAACGTAGCGACGTTATCGCCGGCCCCGGCCGTCGCGCAACCGGGGTCTAAGGCTCCCAAAGACATCGGCGGCGTTCTGGCGTCCAGCGGTTTTCTCGCTCTTACGACTTGTGAGCTTGCATCGACAGGAGGACTGCGAAAAAATATTCCGTAGAGGGTAAAAGTGTCAAACTTGCCGTCGTTATTTGTATCGACGGGATATCTCCATGCTGTATTGATCGCTTCGCTTTCTCGGATTCCGGCTCCGATATTTTGAACTGGTGGTAATTTAGCATTGTTTGCGTTAGTCAGGCTTGTACCGTTGATGACCGGATACTTAAGTATCAAACGCTCCTCGTCACCAAACTTATACAAATCGCTTGCAGGTGCAGAAGTGTTTTCTGACATCATCCGGTACATTTCTGCATCGGAGGGAGTTGATGTCGGTCTTTGCGGGTCTTCGTACAGCATAAACTGAATTTTTGCTTTCGCCCGATCGAGCGCGGGAGTCGCGGCCGCCAGCACCTGCTGGCTCACGCGCACGTTGCGAGCCGTATTAGCCCGATCGAACGATCGCAGCGTAATCGCCACAGTCAACAAGATCACTACCAGCAACACCATCGTCACCGTCGGCAACACAAACCCCGCCACTGGCAATCTCGCCCTGCGGCCCATAGCCATTAGCGATCGTAGCATTGCTCTCATCAGACGCTTCGCCCCCGAGCGAGTGACGCCGAGAACCCGCCGCAGCAGGGATACGATAACTTTCGATAATTTGCTTTTAAACATTGACGCCTTCCTGAATAATTTCAGAGATGGTATTGCTGGTAGTTACTGCTTGAGGGCAGGATCCCATATCTATAGTTCCCATTTTTATCAACATCCATATCAGCCTGTTGCACAAATTCACAATATGTGTACTTTGGCTAAAAAATAAAACCGACAAACCCACAACCGAGTTAACCGCCGATATATTTTTCCCCGCAAGATTTGCCATGCAAGGATTTCGGCCTAGGGAACTACACCCTATCTTACTTCAATCCAATTGTCAGTGTCCACAGCCAGAGTTTGTTCGATCGCCCAAAAACAACGATCGCGATCGTCTCCGCTGTATTTCCCAGCCCTTACCTGGCCGGCTTTGTGAGTCTGTTCCTGTTCCTAGCGATTTCAACCGTCGGAACCTAGAATGTAGAGTGGGCGATCGAATTGTGGTTAGGCGTATCCGTGCCCTCAAATCTAAGTAGGGCGATCGAATTTCCGCCAGGGGTCCTATCAATTCGGGTTGCACTCATAGATGATGGGGAGTAGTCCGTGGGGGAATCGGGAATTATTGACCGAGACTCAATCGTTCCCATCCAACCGGAAACCATATCAAAGTGCGATCGAATTTTCGCGATGCGGCAAAGTGCGATCGAATTTCCATTTTGCGTCAAAGTGCGATCGAAATTCCGTTTTGCCCGCCAGCGGGCCAGTACAAGTGCAAAATATAAACCTACCACCCGTCACTAACCCCACCCTAAAGGGATGGGGCTTGAAAGCGGAAGACTCACCACCTTCTTAATTTGAGGCCAAACCAGTGTCTAGCCTGGGTCTTCGAGACAAGCTGAACTATATGGTGGTGGTACACCAAGCGACGTTAAGA
>NZ_JANMZH010000723.1:0-1067 GCF_031383065.1 Microcoleus sp. OTE_8_concoct_300
GGTATACTTTGCTGATGGTGTTGCGGTGCAAACCCGTCTGCATGGCTAGCTGTCTGGTGCTGGGCAAGCGGTGCCCGGGCGGAAATTGTCGCGAGGCGATCGCAAACCTGATTTGATTGAATAGTTGGGTGGATGCTGGAATTTCGCTATCTGTTTGAATATGAAATTGAACCATTATTAAAGGCTCCTAGGACTTCAACTTAGTATTTTTATAACGTCGAGTACCGCGCATAGCATTGCTCGGATATCTCTGTATATAGCTTGACACTCCCCAACCTAAAGGATGGGGATTCTTAATTCAGCGACTGACCTTTAAGTGTTGCGTCCTTACGGCAATACTCAAACCTTTTAACCGTAGAAATCCTACCAATTAACGAGTGTGATTCGCAGTCACCCCAGAGGGTCTATCTCCAAAAGCGTACTAGGATATTGACCTAGAGTTTGGGTATGCCCTACCCTACTTAACAAAAGTAAATTGTTTATTTTTCTGGTTGTGAGACTGTATTAAGCCTCTAGCTGTTTTAAGAGTTTTCGCCGCTCTTTGTCCCCCGGTTAACGCCTAAAAGTGTGTCTGAGTCCCTGTTTCACGATGGCGAAGGAGTTTAACCTTGACTATGGTAGTATACCACAAACACTAGGAATTTCCTAATTTTTAGGAATCGATTTAAGAAGTTAAAGCCGTCCTAAAAGGATGGGGTTTTAAACCCATATCTCTGATAATCTTATTTGGCGGCTCTGCTGCAGGCGTTATGCCGAGCGGGCGATCGCATCTTCGAGGCGATCGATCGCAGCCTCCGGAATTTCCCTCAACAATCAGGTAGATTCAAGTCTTAGTTTTATTTACTCTCAGATTTTGAGAGCGCTTGCTGTTTTTGGGCCCATCAGGAAATAAGTCCGCATTTCCCCTTGACCTTTAATATCGATCAAGCCGCGCTCTTCAAATTCATATTTATCCCGCAGCAACTCATAAGTATAGAAGCTAACTTGAATGCGACCTGGTACGCCGTGAGATTCCATGCGGCTGGCTGTATTCACGGCATTTCCCCACAAATCGTAAATGAATTTTT
>NZ_JANMZH010000743.1:0-15860 GCF_031383065.1 Microcoleus sp. OTE_8_concoct_300
AGAACCGACACCCACTCCGATTCCAGAACCGACACCCACTCCGATTCCAGAACCGACACCCACTCCGATTCCAGAACCGACACCCACTCCGATTCCAGAACCGACACCCACTCCGATTCCAGAACCGACACCCATTCCGATTCCAGAACCGACATCCACTCCGATTCCAGAACCGACGCTAACACTTGAGGGGAGCAGCGGTGACACCCTAATTGGCACTGACAATGACGACTCAATCACAGGTACTCAAGATGATGATGTGTTAATCGGTAAGTCGGGAAATGACACTCTTGTTGGTGGATTGGGTAATGACTTGCTCTATGGCAATCAAGGCAAAGACCTTCTCAACGGCAATCAGGGAAACGATTCTCTTTACGGCGGTAAAGGCAAGGATGTTGTTCGCGGCGGCAAGGATAATGACCTGGTTTTAGGAGATTCAGGAGATGATATCCTCTTCGGAGACATGGGAAATGATACTGTCTATGGCGGTAAAGATAATGATGTTGTCCACGGCGGTAAGGACGATGACCTAGTTTCCGGGGACTTGGGAAATGACACCCTTTTTGGAGACAGGGGAAATGATACTGTTAGCGGTGGTGCTGGTGATGACCTGCTCAATGGCGGTTTAGGCAATGATTCGCTGATAGGTGGTGATGGTCGCGATCGCTTTGTGCTCAACTCTGGTGCAGGAGTGGACACCATTACTGATTTCCAGACTGGTCAAGATTTACTGGGATTAAGCGGCGGTCTAAGATTTAACCAGTTAACAATTAGCCAGGGTACAGGTATCCAGGCCCAGGACACCCTGATCCGTATCGCCAGCACTGGTGAGTTGTTAGCGTCTGTCACTGGTTTGTCATCAAGCTCGCTGACCCAAGATATGTTCGCTCTGATTTGATAGCAAGTTGCGATCGCCAGTAGGGATGGTGTAGCCAGTCACAAACCTCAGCCAATGGCAAATTTGCCATTGGCTTTTGGACGATCGCGACTGAGAAACGATATACATTTAGTCTATATTTCTGACAACCATCATCCGCACTAATTCACCCATGACACCAACCGCCACGATCGCCACCCCTCTAACCTGGACACAATTAGAAGCCCTCACAGACTTTGAACTCGATCGCGTCAACGGGCCAACCAACGCCCAAGCCTGCTTGCGCCTGTTTGGTAAAACCGAACCCGATGTGCGAGTCACCCTGTACCGCGATAACCATGCTTGGTGTCCCTACTGTCAAAAAATCTGGCTGTGGTTGGAAGAAAAACAAATCCCCTACCGTATTGACAAAGTTACTATGTTCTGCTATGGGGAAAAGGAAAGCTGGTACAAGCGCAAAGTGCCATCGGGAATGCTACCGGCGATCGAACTAGACGGCCGCATCATCACCGAAAGCGATGATATCTTAATCGCCCTGGAACGAGTCTATGGCCCCTTGGGTTTGGGCATGGAAAACCCCGCAGTAATACCCATGCGGCGGCTAGAGCGACTGCTGTTTAGGGCCTGGTGCTCTTGGCTGTGCTACCCAGCAAGTTCAGCCAGAGTAGAACAGCACAACCGCGACCAATTTATCAGCGTCGTCGCCCAGGTAGAAAAGGCTCTCGCCAGCACTCCGGGGCCTTATTTCCTCGATGAATTTGGCACTGCGGATGTGATCTTTACGCCCTACGTCGAACGCATGAATGCCAGTCTTTACTACTACAAAGGCTACTCGATGCGGGAAGAAAACCCGCGCTTTGCTGACTGGTTTGCGGCGATGGAAACCCGCCCTACCTATCGCGGCACTCAGAGCGATTTTCACACCCACGTCCACGATTTACCGCCTCAGATGGGCGGGTGTTATGAAAACGGCGAACCTCAGATGCTACTCAATAAAGCCCGCGTGGATAATGGGCCTTGGGCTGGACTGCCGGATGTGATGTATCCAGAACCGGAAACCTCCCGCGCGGAAGCGCTTCATCGCGTCATTAAGCACCACCGCAATATCGTTCGAGTCAATCCTGCTGATGACAATTTATTTGATGAGGCTTTGCGTTGTGCTTTAACTTTGATGATGACTGGTCAAGTTTGTACGCCGCCGGCTGGTTCTGATTCGGCTTTGCGGTATTTGCGCGATCGGGTGAATGTGCCCCGCGATATGTCGATCTACGCGGCCAAGAGGCTGAGGGAAGCGTTGGAGGAAACGGCGGCTTTGGTGGGTGATGGCCAAGGTTCTCCGATTCTGCTGAAGCATCGGCGAGATCAAGATCCGGCTAATTTTGTGTAGGGGGCGTCTGGTCGATTTGCCCAAAGGTTTCTCCAAACACGACATCACAGATTTGTAAGGTACGATCGGATTATTTTCTAGACTTTTTCAGAGGCTATGGATATGGTTTCATTATCCAACAACCAACCAATCATTATTCGTACAGAGCGCGGACTGACAATTTCAGGTACGCGCATCACTCTCTATGATGTGATGGACTATCTGACGGCTCAATATCCCCCGAAGTTTATCCGTTCCTTGTTTGACTTAACAGAGGATCAGATTAACGTTGCTTTATCCTACATTGAGGCAAATCGTGCAGAAGTCGAAGCAGAGTATCAAGTTGTTTTAAGGCAAGCTAAAGAAATTCAGCATTACTGGGAAGAACGCAATCGCGAACATTCTGCCCGCGTTGCAGCGATGCCACCCAAACCCGGTCGAGAGGCTCTTTGGGCAAAACTCCGAGAACAGAAAGCCAAACACGAACTAGAAGCATGAATTTTCTGATCGATCACAATCTCGGAGGTCATGCAGAGATTTTATTGGGCAATATTGCGAGTCAAGGCTGGTTAAATCTACTCCCAATTCGTGTTGTCACTTTCAAGCAGATGAATTTGTCGATCGACAGTAACGATCGAGTTGTTTGGCGACTTGCTCAGGCAAATCAGATGATTTTGCTTACTGCCAACCGCAGCATGAGGGGTGAAGACTCCCTGGAACAGGTGATCCGAGAAGAAAATACAGTGGATTCCCTACCTGTCATTACGATTGGAGATGCCGATCGATTTTTAGTCGCTCGAGTCTATCGAAATCGTTGTGTTGACCGTATTCTGGAAATCTTGCTGGATATCGAAACCTGGATGGGCGTTGGTCGTCTTTTTGTTCCGTAAAGTGAGCCAATAAGTAAGGCAGTGCTGCTAGCCGAACACGCCAAAAAAACTGAGTTTCCAACACTAGCGATTACCGACTGGGAAGCATCTGGCTCGTGAATTTCGATCCCTCAGTCGGTACAGAAATCCGCAAGACTCGATCGGCGGTAATTATTTCAGGAACTGCTTTTAATCAACGCAGTAAAGTCACAGTTCTGCCCATCACTTCTGCTGTTCCAAACGAGCATTTACGGCCCATTGTTTTGCCAGTAATTCCTTCGACTCTCAATGGTCTGAGTACCGAGAGTTTTATCGTGTGCGTCGATCCGATGACGTTTGATAAACGCAGACTCGTGCGCTGTCTTGGGCAATTGGAGTTGCAGCAACTACAAGAAATTCAACAGATTTTGGCTCGATATTTAGAGCTTTAAGATTAGGGCAATCCAAAAGAATGAGCGTTAGATCGAATCCGTTGGTATCAGAATTATTCATCTCTATCTTCTCTGACTCTGTGGCCTCTGCGGTTTAATCATCAGGTAACGGACGGATATATTCGCTGTTGGTTTGCGGGGATGGGGGATGCGGCGACGGGGGAGAGTTTAGAGGCGGCGTTAGCACAGTCAGAAAATTCCGGTCTCAAGGAGTTGATACAAAATCCGTTGCGGTTGTGGATGTTATGTCAAATTTGGCAGACAGGGGGCGGTTTGCCCGAAACACAAGCGGGGTTATACGGGCAGTTTGTGGATTGGGTGTATCGCCCGAAGGCGGATGAGGAGATTTTAGACCAACGGGAGGCAATTGATACAGCCTTGGCGCGGTTGGCGTTGGTGGCGATGGAACAGAAAGATGAGGTTTCGCGGTTACGGTTGCGGGAAAGTTTCGTCTGTCCGCTGCATAGGGGTTGTTAGACCCCTTTAGATTCACACTTTAACTAAAGAAGTAGCTAAGTAGGGGGCTGAAAAGTTTCCCTATACAATGCCAATTGTTCATTATCTTTAGTAAAATCTGATGTGGCAGTTTTATCCAATTTATCCAATATTGCAATAACCATTTTTGAAGTAGTTTCACAAGCCCATTTAGCAGCCTTAGCATTGCTAACTAGCAATGTTATTGACTGAACACTTGTATCCTTTTGAAAAATTTCCTTATTTCGGAGCTTTTCTATGAGTTCCCGTCCTACATACTTATCTATTTTATCTTCACCAGGCTCTATCAGATCTTCGGGCTTAAGATGCACTAAGCAATTACGTAATTTGAATAAGTCTACAAAGTCTTCATAAGGAGAACTTCTTTTGTCAAACTGGCTTCCCAATGCCTTGCTGGCTGACATCAACTTGTCCGTTGTACTTTTCCACGTAGCACCACGAATAAAACGCAACTCTAGTTTGAATGTGTTAAGAAATTTGTTGAAACATTTAATCCAGCCATTAGGCTTTTTGCCCGCTATACCGTCTGTGCTACATTCCTCTATTGCCTCGATTAACTTATCAAGCCAATCCTCACTAGATCCAGACAGCTTTTCCATCTTTGCAATGAATAGCAACTCATTAATAAATGCCTCAAGTGCCAGAGCAGAAAAAACAATTGCGACTATTGCATCGTTCTGTCGATGAATTTCATGACCTTGACTTGCTTTCTGGTATCCATCTTTTGCAATTTTAAACAAATGATCGGAGTCTATAATAAATCCTTGGTCTGGTTGCATAGGTTTCTTCATGTGTAATCTCTTTCTAGCATCTAAGGTTGGCTTTTAGGATCAAGTTGCTTGAGGCGTTTTGCTTTTCCTATGTCAATATCCTCTTCCCATAGTTCTTTCTATATCTTGTACAACTTGTTCAACAGCACCAACAAAACTTAAATCTTTGCGCCAGTAATGACACGCAAGAGAAGCACCTAAAACTGTCTCAATAAAATCATCAGCAGTAGGCATCAAGTTTCTTGTCAGCACTGTGACGATTGTGGAGCGAAACTCTTCAATCTGTGCCTGGGTATATTCAGCATACTCAGTATTACCGGAACGACCAACATCAACAACTTTAATCCTTACCATGTTGTGACTATCACCTTGTACCATAGTTCCATTGCCTTTTCATAGTAAGCCATTTGGCCTTGTGCTTCAAACAATAAACAATTGTGCGGCTTTCTGTAAATCCTCAATAGCCCCTTGTTTATCTCCTAATTCATCACGGACTTTACCCCGGTTGCTGTAGGCTAAAGCATAGTCAGGCTGAAGTTCAATCGCTTTATTATAATCGGAGATCGCCCCTTTTTTATCTCCTAAATCATAACGGACTAGACCCCGGTTGTTGTAGGCAAAAGCATAGTTATGCTGAAGTTCAATCGCTTTATTATAATCGGCGATCGCCCCTTGTTTATCTCCTAATTCGCTACGGACTATACCCCGGTTGTAGTAGGCATCAGCATAGTCAGGCTGAAGTTCAATCGCTTTATTATAATCGGTGATCGCCCCTTTTTTATCTCCTAAATTATAACGGACTTTACCCCGGTTGCTGTAGGCTAAAGCTAAGTCAGGCTGAAGTTCAATCGCTTTATTATAATCGGCGATCGCCCCTTGTTTATCTCCTAATTCGCTACGGACTTTACCCCGGTTGTTGTAGGCTTGAGCATAGTCAGGCTGAAGTTCAATCGCTTTATTGAAATCGGCGATCGCCCCTTTTTTATCTCCTAATTCGCTACGGACGTTACCCCGGTTGCCGTAGGCTTGAGCTAAGTCAGGCTGAAGTTCAATCGCTTTATTGAAATCGGCGATCGCCCCTTTTTTATCTCCTAAATCATCACGGACTACACCCCGGTTGGAGTAGGCAAAAGCATCGTCAGGCTGAAGTTCAATCGCTTTATTCAAATCGGCGATCGCCCCTTTTTTATCTCCTAAATCATTACGGACTAGACCCCGGTTGTAGTAGGCTAAAGCATAGTCAGGCTGAAGTTCAATCGCTTTATTCAAATCGGCGATCGCCCCTTTTTTATCTCCTAATTCGCTACGGACTTTACCCCGGTTGTAGTAGGCAAAAGCATCGTCAGGCTTAAGTTCAATCACTTTATTATAATCGGCGATCGCCCCTTTTTTATCTCCTAAATCATTACGGACTATACCCCGGTTGCCGTAGGCTTGAGCATAGTCAGGCTTAAGTTCAATCGCTTTCTTGAAATCGGCGATCGCCCCTTTTTTATCTCCTAAATCATCACGGACGTTACCCCGGTTGTAGTAGGCTAAAGCATAGTCAGGCTTAAGTTCAATCGCTTTATTATAATCGGCGATCGCCCCTTTTTTATCTCCTAAATCATCACGGACGCTACCCCGGTTGCTGTAGGCTAAAGCATAGTCAGGCTGAAGTTCAATCGCTTTATTATAATCGGTGATCGCCCCTTTTTTATCTCCTAAATCATCACGGACTACACCCCGGTTGTAGTAGGCTAAAGCATAGTCAGGCTGAAGTTCAATCGCTTTATTATAATCGGCGATCGCCCCTTCTTTATCTCCTAAATTATAACTGACGTTACCCCGGTTGATGTAGGCTAAAGCATAGTCAGGCTTAAGTCCAATCGCTTTATTATAATCGGCGATCGCCCCTTTTTTATCTCCTAAATCATCTTGAGAAGTGGGCTTCCTATAATTAGGAGTTTGCTTGCGGCGTTTTGCTTTTCCCATGTCAATATCCTCTTCCCATAGTTCTTTCTATATCTTGTACAACTTGTTCAACAGCACCAACAAAACTTAAATCTTTGCGCCAGTAATGACACGCAAGAGAAGCACCTAAAACTGTCTCAACAAAATCATCAGAAGTAGGCATCAAGTTTCTTGTCAGCACTGTGACAATTGTGGATCGGAACTCTTTAATCTGTGCCTGGGTATATTCAGCATACTCAGGATTACCGGAACGACCAACATCAACAACTTTAATCCTTACCATGTTGTGACTATCACCTTTTACCTGCGTTTTGATATCTGAAGATAGCGATTCTGGCTTGACTACTTTTATTTTCCCTACTGGAGAATTTGCTATAACTTTTCCGTTAGAATTTGCAATTCTAACTGTATTAAGAGGACGACCTAGCGTCCTGAGATAAGGTTCATTTTCCTCGCCAGCTATAGCTAAAGAATATATTTGGTCATAATGGTATGACAAATCAGGATCGGAATGGTATTGACGGCCATTCCACATTTTTGGGTATAAGTAAGTGCAAATTTTTATGCACGCAAAAGCCATCCTGTATTCTCGAAACAGGCATAATAGCTTGGCCAGACCGTACCAAAGCATAAACCATGTTTGATTATGACTAAATACTTGATCGTAGTATTTGAAGGCTTGATTGAGATCGCCCGATCTCTTTGACATAATCGACTTATCCACTAGGCCTAATAAATCGCTCTGAATTTCAGTGAGATCAGACAATGACTTCACTTTATTTAGAATGTAGGTAGCAGTTTGCTCTTCCTGATCAATGGCATTTTGAATAAACTGAAAAAGTTGACTTTCTGTAACGGATCTATATCTATGGTATCTAGGAAGACTTTCTTCAAAAGCCCCACCCTGATTTAGATAAAAATCTGAATCTCTGAAATACTCTGCACGTTCTCCATAACACTCATAGTTTTCTTCTATGCCTATTGGATCATTTTGAGAAGTGGGCTTCCCATAATTAGGATTAAGTTTCTTACGTCGTTTTGCCTCTCCCATAAATTTAACCCTGATCTAATTAAAGTTTGAACTTGTCTGACTACTTTAGCATACCACATATTTTATTTCCTATCAACTCATCAAAAAACACCACTGTTCCAAATCCACAGAGGGCATCGCCCCGCACCCTCACAGAACTCAAAATCTACTGGCAACTCCTAGACTGGGAAAAACACCCCATCCTCATTTTCTACGAAGAGGTGAAACCCCAAGGTTTTAGCCAAACTTTTCTCGATTCTCTCACTCGCTTCGACGCTAAAATCTGCCTCATCACCGACTCATCCCATCCCATCATTCCCACTTTCTCACCTCAACACCCCCACCCGATCCGATCTATAACTTACCTGGCTGCAAGGCACCCTATTAGAAAACTAGCCGATAAAAGTTAGTCTTCAGATTTGATATTACTCCCAGTATTTTTCCCAATCATCCTTAAAAGCTTGCTGCAATCTCTGCATATACGCATCAGTCTTAATCTTCACCATCCACAGATTATTAGGATTGCGGCCTCCCTTGCACACAACACCTTCATCCACACCGTATTTCCCCTTGCGAAGATCATCCATAAACTTGCCCGTCAGTTTGCCGCGATAAATCACTCGCGCAATATTTAATTTACCAAAATCCTGAATAAACCGATCGGGAACAACCATACCGCCCTCAGTTTCCACATCAAAAAGCACCAGTTGTTTGCGATCGTCCTTTTTGTGCTTTCCCGCAAACGAGTTAGCACCAAAAAACTCTGTAAACACAGTAATTTCAGGGCAGTGATACAGTTCATTCTCTCGAAATATAGACTCTAAGGGACTAGCAAAGTCTCTTTTAAATATTTCCGGTGCTTCTTCTAAACCTGGATGTGCAGCATTAAATTCTGCAATTCCCATCTCATCCAAATCAAATCTACTGCGACGCGTACCAAAAGCATACCAACCAAGTTCAACTTCCCAAACCCAATGCAAATTAGTGCCATCGTACTTCTCAAAAGCTACACATTGTTCGTGAGGGCAATTTTTACTATCGGGAATTTTGGGATAGGCAAGTAGCATAAGTCGTGCGTTAGCGAAGCTTGCAGAAGACGATCGCTCCGCAACAAAAGAGACTATAGCAATCCTATTTCATTTGTGAACAATTTTTATGCCCAGCACGCGATCGAGTCGAGGAGGGGGTTTTAACAATTTCCCCCCTTCCCCTTCTAGTTAAAAATCCCTCAGTTGAGCAGTTTTAACCGCAAGTTCTTTAATCTGGGCACCGCGGCGCACCTTCAGTTGCAGAATTTGACCGATTTGGCTGTTTTCCACCAAATTTTGCAACTGTTCGGGTTCAGTCACTCCCTCGCCGTCAATTTGAACGATGACATCCCCCTTGCGAACCCCCGCTTCCTCAGCAGGCGTATTTGGCACAACTCGCATCACTAACACCCCTTTCACTTCCGGCACAATTAAAGGAGCATTGGGGTCAGAATTATTCTCTCTGGCCATTTCAGGAGTCAAAGCAATCATCTGAATCCCCAAAAACGGATGGCTGACTTGTTCTCCCTTGGCTAACTGCGCGTAGATGGCCTTGGCTTTGTCGATCGGAATCGCAAAGCCAATACCCATTGCGTCGGCTCGAATCGCCGTGTTGATGCCAATCACTTCTCCTCTGCTGTTTAACAGCGGGCCGCCGGAATTGCCGGGATTGATGGCGGCGTCGGTTTGAATGAAATCGAGCCGCTTGTCAGGAATGCCGACGGCTGCACTCGAGCGTTTGAGGGTGCTGATAATGCCCAAGGTGACGGTGTTGTCAAATCCCAGGGGGTTGCCCACAGCGATCGCCCAATCTCCCACTTTCACCGCGTCGGAATCTCCCAAGGTGGCCGTCGGCAGGTTTAATTGCTTGGTATTAATTTTGACAACAGCCAAATCTGTTACTTCGTCAGTACCTTGCACTTCTCCTGGAAATGTCCTGCCGTCGTTTAAGGTGACAGTCACTCGATCGGCTTTGTCAACTACGTGAGCGTTGGTTAAAACAATCCCGCTTTTGTCAATAATGAAGCCGGAACCTTGACCGCGCAACCGTTCTTGTCTGGGGGTCATGCTGCGCAAATCTTCTCCCAAAAATCTGCGGAAGAAGGGGTCTTCCATTAAGGGATCGATGTTGCGGCTGACAGTGCGCTCGGTATCAATGCGGACAACTGCTGGCCCGACTCGATCGACTGCAGCCGTCACAAAACTGCCGGTATCCGCCGGGAGTTCCGGGCCGCGCAGCGCTAACAGTTGCAGATTCGGGGGGGTGGCTGGGGAACTCTGGAACTGTACTTTATGAACGGCTGTTTTGGGCTGTTCCCGCAAGGAAGGCGGATTTTGGCCGTCAGCGGCGACAGCGGGTGCAGCATAGATTGCTGAAGCACTCAGGGCGATCGTAATTGCTAAAATTAGGGTTAACAGGCGAACTGCGATTCGGGGTGCGGGGCGAGAAAATTTGAACAGTCTCATAGTGTCGCTCTTTGTCAAGTTGAGTTAATTGGGTGCAGGTGATCTTGCACGGATTGAATATTCGATCGCGAGCTAGCTCCTAAACATATTTTAATAATCCAACGTAGGTTGAGCAAAGCGAGACTCACCATTCTAAGCTAATAAGTTGGGTAAAACCTCAACCGGGTCTACAAGTCATGTAGAGCAAGACTTTCAAATACCTATTATATTTGATTATCCATCGCTGACCTATACGTTCTGTTACGATAATGCCGTGGCTAACAGATAATGGGTAAAGTAAGAGTTAGAATAGATTGTCTCTTTCAATTTTAAGCTAAGTTGGTATTAAATTTTAGTTGTTCTTGAGGTTCATGTTTCTACTTGACCAGTCAATTTAAAATAGCCAAAAACTATGAAACCTTATCAGCCCAGCAACAAAGTGACAAGTACCGGGCTTAAATGGCTGTTGCTATCCTCGGTGATTGGTGGTCTTGCTATTGGCGGACTTACACATCTGATCTCGTTATTAGTTTACCTGATTGTTTTGTTTCCCTTGGGCATGGGATTTGCAGGGGGTACAGTAATGGTTGCAGCAATCCGCCAAGGAAAGGTAAGAAATCCGGCGATCGCCACCCTTTTTGGGGTAATAACTGGACTGCTCCTGTATGGATCGCTGCATGGCGCAGGATACTGGCAGTTTAAGCAGTCGGCTTCGGAGCAAATAACAAAAGAACTGGAGGGGGTAAGTGACAACCAATCCAACAATATTATCGATACCTTCCTGCAAGAAAAAACAGGATCTAAAGGTTTTTTGGGATATTTAAAGCACAATGCCCAGCAAGGAGTAAGTATCGGTCGCTTAGAGAGTACAGGAACCAATTTGGGTGAGACGGGTACTTGGATTTACTGGCTGATTGAGTTGGCGATAATCGATATTACGATCGCAGCGATCGCCTACTCTACTGCTAAAAACCCTTTCTGCGAAAACGGCGACCAGTGGTATAAACACCCGGAACATATTGGCATTGTCAATCTCCAATGCTCTGAAAACTTCTTGAATCTGCTTCAAAACGATCGATTCGGTGAAGCAGGAAAATTGCTCGACCCCTTACAAGGAATCCATCCTGCTAATTTGGAAGTTTACCTGCAACGCTGTCCTTGCTGTAAGTTCAGCGATCCGATCTTGACTGTAAGCTCTATTTCTAAGGATAGCAACGGCAACCTGAAACTGAAGCAAGTCGCCCAGGGTGTGCTTTCTCTTAGCCAGTACAATAAATTCCACGAGGCAGTGACTCAAAACCTGCCGAGGAGTGGAGAACCAAATGCAGTTCCTACTAATGATGATGAAGAAATCAGTCTAGCGCAGCAAGAGCGTTCTAGTATATCCGTCGGCGATCGCTTCGAGTCTCACGATCTGAGTGCATCGGCTCAAGCAAAGCTCGTCGAACAACTCTCGCGCTACCGTCAAGTCAAGGAAGCCTATCTGGTACGCAAAACCCTGCAATACTTCCCTGAAACGCCCTTCTACGTTTTAGGGATTATACGTCGTCGCGGATTCATCGAATTAGAAGAGGCAGAACCCAACTTGCTAAAGAAACTTATGATTGAACTAGCTTTGCCTAACCAAACATGGGTTATTTGCCTGAACAAGGATCGAGCGATGACCAAAATACTTCAGCAAACCGCAGGCCAAGCCATTTATCGGAAAAAATAAGGGGTCAAGTTTGGAAAACGAACGACGAGGTCAGAAACCGGGTTTCTGCATCGCTCTCGAACCGTAGAAACTAGGATGAGGTAAAGTCGTTCGATCGCACTTCTGAACGGACTGGTTCAGCAAAGCCAAGAACAAGCAATGCTGGCGGCGAGTCCCTAGCAACAGTGATATAGTACAAATGTCCGCACATATTGAAATCCACATTTTGCACCATTTGCAAGCACAGGCTTTCGGGCTGTTCCACAAAAACTCAATTTTCTTGCGGGCAGGACTCTTCTAACCCGTCCTTAAAAAGCCGATCGAGCGCGGTGCAAGCTACCAGTTAAAACCTACTCGAAAATATTCTGAATTCAAACTTTTAAAAATTTCCCTCGTAACCCCAATGATTATATCTGATACTTCTACTGACAAATCCTTGCCCTCAAATTCCCACCACCATCACGACGATAAATCAGCCCACCCTCACCATCACGATGAAGAATCGATGCGACGGCTGGTCAATCGCTTGTCTCGCATTGAGGGACACGTCCGCGGCATTAAAACAATGGTCCAAGAAAACCGTCCCTGTCCCGAAGTTCTCGTGCAAGTTGCTGCGGTTCGAGGAGCGCTCGATCGCGTAGCGAGAATCATTCTTGACGAACATTTAAGTGAGTGCATCGCCAGAGCCGCGAAAGAAGGCAATATTGATACGGAAATAGAAGAGTTGAAAGCGGCTTTGGATCGATTTTTGCCTTAGCCGTTGCCAATTTTTAAATCTATATAACAAAACCTGCAAATTAGACAAAACTTGCAAGCTATGATTTCTGGCGCATTTTTTGAGCATCTTTCACAAACAGGGCAAAAGCGTCAAATTTTCTCTCCCTCACCCCAATCGTCGCAACATCTAATTTACAGCTTCTAGTGCAGGTTTTTGAAGTACACGCGCCTATCGCGAGGATCCCAGGGATACGGGGCCCGGCCCTGTCTAAAGCTGCTTCATAAACCAGGGATACGCTGTATATGCTTCGCAGTTTATGAGAGCGAGTTTGGTTAAAAAAGAATTAGTCAGGTTTGTCGTGACGAAGAAACTCCTCAAAAGCTTCAAAAGCTGACTGCAAACCATTAGATAATCGGTGATTAATCCGACTTGGTATGAAGTGTCTAGACTTTCGTCAGCTTGGCTTTTAGCTGGTATCTGACTGTTGCGTAAACGGCTTTATAGGAAGCCTCAATGTTGTATTCCTGCTGCAACCACTCTTGAATTTCTCCATAGCTTTTAAAGCCTTTCTGAGGGTCGCTGAGGCGCATTGCCAAACTAGCGCGGGCCAGAGGAGGAATGGCAGGCTTGCGGCCGCCACTGTGCTTTGTTTCGAGGAGTCCTTCGAGTCCGTAAGAGCGGTACTTTCTCAGCCACCGCTGCACTGTAATTCGGTTTACCCCGATCGTCATTGCCAATTCTTTAACTGTCTTAACATGACAAATTTTGAACAGGTAAAGTGCTTGAATTTTTTGAAAGCCGCTTGCCGTTTTTTGTTCAGTTAACAGATTTTTTAGTTCTTCACTTGTCTCTGTGATACTAAGTTTACATACTCCAGCCATGTCAATTTCCTCACGATTCGCGTTCTACAATACCTTTGTTTGACAAGGGAGCAAAATCTGCTCCTCTCCTAAATGCTCGCCTTTTGTTTGCCATGAAGCAATACAAAAGCGCTCTCA
Source organism: Microcoleus sp. OTE_8_concoct_300 (assembly GCF_031383065.1). Taxonomy (NCBI): domain Bacteria; kingdom Bacillati; phylum Cyanobacteriota; class Cyanophyceae; order Oscillatoriales; family Microcoleaceae; genus Microcoleus; species Microcoleus sp. OTE_8_concoct_300. The sequence goes on from NZ_JANMZH010000743.1 coordinate 13,675, forward strand.
TTAAATTTTTTCATTCCTGGACGCACTCTGACGCTCAGAAACCGGATTATTTTAACCTGGAGCAAGGGTTGCAACGAAGTTTTTTGGTAAAAAACCCGGTTTATGGGTCAGTTTTGTATTGAATGGACAAGGGTTATTGCTAATACTGATAGCCCTTAACCGCTCGACTGTAACATTAGCTGCCATAGGTAACTTTTAAGGAATACCATTTATTCTCTTATGGTTAAACATATAGCATGGTTTTCCTGGTATTTATTGGTAATTTTTGCGAACGTATGGGCGATTTTTAGTCATAAAAAAGTTCGGTAAGTTGTGAAACGAGGGTCCCAAAGAGGGCCCGCCCGATAAACGACGCGGGCGGTTTCAACCGCCGTGAATCTTTGCATTACACGGGGATTGCTAGAAAAGGTGTAATCAATGTAATGCACTTTCACTCTTGACAATTACCATGGAAAATGGAGCAACCCGCGAGCGCATAATGTTTGCTCTTTCGAGCCTAATTGAGAGGGGTAGAAGAGACGACCTGCCAGGTCGTCTGTACTTGCGCCCTAGTTTACGACCGGTACTCGATCTAGGAGACTGATTTAACCCAATAAATCTGTTTAATCCTAAATTTCGCGATTCCAGGAACTAGCTGAGCATTCCTTGGTAGGTCTTAAACTCTTACCGTTAACGTAGTACCCAAGGTATTGAGTCTGGTCAAGTGTGGTTTAAGTCAAAGGCCAGAAGCGAGCGTGTCTTTAGACCTGGGTCGTGGACTAGGTGGTAGCAAACAGGGTTGGTCTTTACACCAGCGATCGCTTTTTTATACAGAAATTCCCTACTCCTAGAAGTGCATTTCTGGCTTTCGCTGTGCCAGAAATCCTGATACATCAACACTCTCATCAGCCGGAGCGGTTAGCGCCGAGTGACGTTGCAACCAATTTTCACAGCAAGCAGGCAAGTATCTGTGAAACTACTTGCTTTATCGTCAGTTGAGTAAAACACGCTGAGGGTGGCATTGTCAATTTTCCAGCATTACAGTACCACTATCGGCTATTTTTTCCCGCTTGCTGTGATCGAAATGGTGATTCCTATGTGATACTACTAACATGAGTTAGTGATCGTCGTCACACTAATACTCAGTAAGTTCAACTACTAACATAAAGTTATGGTTTCGATCGCACTTTCCACCTAAAATCTTGGGAATTTAGTGAGGAAGCGCGATCGAAATTGTTGTTAAATTTTTAAATGTGAATTTTTAACCAAGGGGAAAAGAGAATGCAGTTTTGTCCTTAACCCTCCCCAAACAATCTAATTTATACTCAAACCTTGCAGATTGAGGAAAGTCTCACGCTGGGTGTGAATCTTTCAGAACCTAAAATCTAAAATGGCAGAATATCCGGTGCAACAAGCTTACTGACAGTATTCTTCATTTAAAAGGTGTAGAGAAGCCACAATGAACGTTGACGAACTGCTCAAGCTATACGCAATAGGAGAAAGAAATTTTAGTGGGGTCTACCTGCACGAGGTGTACCTCTACGACGCAGAATTGATTGGAGCCAATCTGTATGAAGCCGACCTGATTGGAGCCAATCTCAGCAAAGCGAAACTCAACAGAGTCAACTTTGGCAAAGCCAACTTGTGCAAGACCAATTTGAGCAAAGCCGACTTAGGGGGAGCCGACCTCACAGAAGCACTTTTAGCTCAAGCTAACCTGCATCGAGCTGAGTTGATGGGAGCGAACCTCAGCAAAGCAGACTTGAGCGGAGCTTCTCTGATACAAGCAACTTTAATTGGAGCCAACATATCTCGGGCAATACTCTGCCGTGCAGACTTGCACGGAGTAAATCTTTACGGAGTAAACTTGCGCAGGGCGGTGCTCACAGAATGCGATTTAATTGGGGCAAACTTGAGCAAAGTAGACCTTAGCGGAGCCGACTTAATGGGGGCGAGTCTAATTAGGGCAGACTTGACAGAAGCGATTTTAAGTGCGTCAGACTTAAGCGGCGCAAACCTGTTGGGAGCCAACCTTACAAAAGTCAACCTGAGCGGAGTATATCTTAAGGGGACAACGATGCCTGACGGCACGATCCACGACTAATTTATGTGTTAAAATTTATGGTTTGCCAGAACCGCGCCTAAAGGGTAATGAGCTTTTCGTTACCCTAATTTATTGGCAGCGAAAGGTTTATTTGACACTAAGG
>NZ_JANMZH010000758.1:0-1251 GCF_031383065.1 Microcoleus sp. OTE_8_concoct_300
CAGTAGCGCGCGTCGCCCAAACATAAAGAGGGAACCTCGCCCTCGCCTGGGCTAGGTAAAGGAGAGAAGACTGTTGGGGAGATTTTGCCGGATGTGGAGATGGGATTGGATAGAGTGCGATCGATCTTATCAAAACCGCTACTATTGCTAACACCCGGTGGTCAAATCTAATTGAGTAGTTGTCATTCACCAGCGAAGCGAAGAATCTCAGATGCTTTGGGCGGGCTAGGAGGGCCCACCCCACAATCAAATTAACTCTTTGTCGAACAGGCCGGAAAGCCTGTTGTGAGAGCAGTCAATTATCATCAATAAATAATAAAAAGGGATTAGTCATGAGAAAAAAAACTTTACAAACTTTTAGGAAACTACTCCAAAAAAACAACCCGGTAATTTTAGAAATAGGGGCATGCACCGGCGAAGACTCCCTAGCTTTCCTCGGAGAATTTTCCGACATTCAATTGCATTGTTTTGAACCCGATCCTCGCTCCGGAAAAATACATCAAAACACAGTCAAGGATGCGCGATGCCAATTACATCAAATCGCCATATCAGACGTAGATGGAGAAGCTGAATTTCATCTGAGCACCGGCTCCAATGAGGAAACGGGTGACCCTTCAGAATGGCTCCAATCTTCTTCACTCAAAACTCCAAAAAATCATTTAAATGTCTACCCTTGGTGTAAGTTTAAGGAAAATACAGTAAAAGTGCCAACGCGCAGCTTAGATAGTTGGTTTGCAGAACAGGATATCGATCAAATTGACTTAATTTGGGCTGACGTACAAGGCGCAGAAGAAAACTTGATAAAAGGAGCAGTTAAAACCTTGTCTCAGACCAAGTATTTTTACACAGAGTTTGAAGATGGCGAATTCTATGAGGGACAACTCACACTTCAACAGATAAAGACTTTACTTCCCAAGTTTAAAGTTATTGGCCTTTTCTACAATAACGTATTATTTAAGAATACTGAAATCCCCGATTCAGCCCTTAATACAACTGACCAAATAGTTTGGCCTTGGGAGCTTTTTCCACCCCGAGTGGTGCTGCAATTGGTCACAAAAAGGGTCAAATCAAAAGTTAAATCCCTCATAGGTAAGGCTTAAGCAGAAGTTGAGGCAGATTTTTCTGAACTAACTATAACAGACATCAAAGCCTACCTTACTTTTCCGACAGATAGATAATTAGCCGCCGATTTGAGACATTGTGCGGCTGTAATTTCCTTGAGTAGTTCCCGAATCCCGCTGCTTGAAATTA
>NZ_JANMZH010000759.1:0-1277 GCF_031383065.1 Microcoleus sp. OTE_8_concoct_300
CTGTTGGGGAGATTTTGCCGGATGTGGAGATGGGATTGGATAGAGTGCGATCGATCTTATCAAAACCGCTAAGCTGCTACGCATATAAATTGAATACAGAGACGGGCTCTCCTGCCCGTCCCACAAGAATTGTAGAAAAATAGACTGTTAAATTAGATGCACAACAGCTTACTATTGCTAACACCCGGTGGTCAAATCTAATTGAGTAGTTGTCATTCACCAGCGAAGCGAAGAATCTCAGATGCTTTGGGCGGGCTAGGAGGGCCCACCCCACAATCAAATTAACTCTTTGTGGAATAGGCCGGAAAGCCTGTTCTGAGAGCAGTCAATTATCATCAATAAATAAAAGGGATTAGTCATGAGAAAACAAACTTTACAAACGATGAGTAAACTACTCCAAAAAAACAACCCGGTAATTTTAGAAATAGGGGCATGCATGGGCGAAGACTCCGTAATTTTCCTCCGAGAATTTTCCGACATTCAATTGCATTGTTTTGAACCCGATCCTCGCTCCGTAAAAATACATCAAAACACAGTCAAGGATGCGCGATGCCAATTACATCCAATCGCCATATCAGACGTAGATGGAGAAGCTGAATTTTATCAGAGCATCGGCTCCCCTGACGAAACGGGTGACTCTTCAGAATGGCTCCAATCTTCTTCACTCAAAGCTCCCAAAAATCATTTAGAAGTCTTCCCTTGGTGTAAGTTTAGCGAAAATACAGTAAAAGTGCCAACGCGCAGCTTAGATAGTTGGTTTGCAGAACAGGATATCGATCAAATTGACTTAATTTGGGCTGACGTACAAGGCGCAGAGGAAAACTTGATTAAAGGAGCACTTAAAACCTTGTCTCATACCAAGTATTTTTACACAGAGTTTGAAGATGACGAATACTATGAGGGACAAATCACACTTCAACAGATAAAGACTTTACTTCCCAAGTTTAAAGTTATTGGTCTTTTCTACAACAACGTATTATTTAAGAATACTGAAATGCCCGATTCAGCCCCTAATACAATTGACCAAATAGTTTGGCCTTGGGATCTTTTTCCACCCAGAGTGTTGCTGCAATTGGGCAAAAAAAGACTCAAATCAACAGTTAAATCCCTCCAAGGTAAGGCTAAAGCAAAAGTTTAGGCAGATTTTTCTGAACTAACTATAACAGACATCAAAGCCTACCTTACTTTTCCGACAGATAGATAATTAGCCGCCGATTTGAGACATTGTGCGGCTGTAATTTCCTTGAGTAGTTCCCGAATCCCGCTGCTTGAAATTA
>NZ_JANMZH010000772.1:0-48594 GCF_031383065.1 Microcoleus sp. OTE_8_concoct_300
TGGATGCTCATGGTCTTTTAATGCTTGTTGCAGAGTTTCCTTTGTTTCAGAACTGAGGAAGTTTTTAGTAGGCATTGACTTTCTCGGAAAATTATCATATTATACCATACAATATGCGTTTTAGATGCTGAACAGCTTAGCATAACAAGTAGCTGCACTGAAACGTCCCAATCTGGTTTGTTGAATCGCAGAGGTTGTCTGCGTGTGGCGATATTGATCGTTAGCTGGCGATCGCAATACTCAATATCCAATACTTCAAAATTACCTGCGGGCGATCGCTTCAAAAGCAAGTTTTGAAGCGATGCGCTAAAATCCTCTTTAGATAGCTATTAGAGATTAATCATGAAGATTAAGGCGATTATCTGGCAAGAGGATGGCCTAGGGTGCGGCTCAGTTCCAACACTTCCAGGTTGTCACACATGGGGAGAGAGTTATGAACAGTTGTTAGAGATGCTTGAAGATTCTGTTCAGGGTTGGCTTGAAGTCGCCAGTCAACAAAATGAACTTGGACCGGAGAAACAGTTAATTGAGTTATCTCTATAAAATCCGTTTCTGGCAAAGCACTCTGCAAAATCTTTTAGCGACAGGGTTGGGAGCTAAAAAAAATCGCTTTGTCTCCTTAGAAGACTCTTTTGCTCTCCCTTTCTAATTATTCAATCCACCGGGTTGTCTTCATCAAAAAAAATGAAAAGGTAAAAGCCTTTTTAAACCTATGAAATGGTTAATTCAATATCTTTACGAAATCAAATTAGATAAAGCTATTCTCTGGTGTTATCTCATTTGGTATGTTATAGTAGTTTGTTTTCATTTTGATCCTTCGGTTAAGATATGGATCAATTCAATTGGTATAAGTGCTGTAATCGGTACGGGTCTGATGCTAAGTGTTTCTTCTAGTAAGGGCGAAAAAGATCATTGGCAGGCATTCAGGTTATATCTCATGCCATTTTGTGTCTCAAGTTTCTCTGCCTTGATTAAAGAGCAGGGATTTATTGTATTCATATCACCAAATATCAAAGAAACAATAGTGTCAGTATCATGCTGTGTTCTGTTTTTATTAGTTATTTTAGGAGTAAAAGTATTCAAGAATAAAGTAATTTAGCAGGAGGCGGAAAGTTTGTAAAATGCAGCAGAAATATGAGATTTTAGGTTGAAATTACCCCGATCGCCTTTAAGGACTATCGAGCTTGTAGAATTCTTAGGTTCCCATGAAGCGATTGAATTGCTTATTGAAATCGCTTTCTTAGTTTCTAGCCTGATAGTTCTTTGACTACGATCGCTTTTTGGTTGGGCGATCGCCGAGTTGTACTATACAAGCCTCTATAAAGAAATTACGAATATCCCCAGACAAATATCGGCCGTAAGCGGGTTGCTAAAATCGAGCGCTCGCGCTAACAGTTTTTGCACTCAAATCGCTTTCTTTGGATTAATTGGCGTTTTAAATTCTGCCTTCTACTTTCTCCCTTGGGGCGACACAAGCGGCAGTAATGCCCTCCCTAGGGTCAACGGTCAATAACCAATTATTAATTGTTAGTATTACATGAGGGGGCAAAAAAGATATATCATAATCTTAACCGGATCATTTCTTCCCAGATATGTTCTACTGTTCTAATCCCAAGTGTTCTAATCCTTTCAATCCCGACAACTCTAAATTTTGTCAAAGTTGCGGCAAGCCCGACCTCACGCCTCTCTTCAGAAACCGCTACCGCGTGATTCGACTGTTGGGCGAAGGGGGATTTGGCAGAACTTATGAAGCGGTTGATACCGATCGCATGGACGATCCCTGCGTCATCAAGCAATTTATGCCCCAATTTCAAGGAACCTCAGCACTGGAAAAAGCCACAGAATTGTTTAAAGAAGAAGCGAAACGGCTTTACGAACTCGGCGAACATCCCCAAATTCCTCGATTAATTGCTTATTTTGAACAAGACAACCGACTTTATTTAGTACAAGAGTTGATAGAGGGGCAAAATTTACTGGCTGAATTAACTCAGCAGGGCGTTTTTAGCGAAGAAAAAATTTGGCAGTTGCTGGCAGATATTTTGCCGATTCTGAAATTTGTGCACGAACGCAATGTCATTCACCGAGACATCAAACTTGAGAATATCATCCGCCGCCGCACCGGAGTTAGTTCATCTCTGCCTAAGGGGGGAAATTTTCGCAGTACCGCTTTCCCAAGGGGAGGGCGAGGAGAGTTAGTTCTGATAGATTTCGGCATTTCCAAACAAGTGACAGGCTCGCTAATGAGCCAAGTAGGCACAACGGTAGGAACACCCGGATATTCGCCGATGGAACAAATGCGGGGTCAAGTTTTCCCCGGAAGCGATTTGTACAGTTTGGGGATAACTTGCCTGAGACTGCTAACTCAATGTTTGCCAAAAGCTGACGGTTCAGATGACCTTTACGACCCGATAAACGGCGGCTGGATGTGGAGAAAACGGTTGCCCGCCGGCACAAAAATTAGCACCGAGTTGGGAAATATTTTAGATAAATTAATTCAAGATTATCTTAAAAATAGATATCAATCTGCTGATGAAGTAATCAAAGCTTTAAATCTCTATTCTTTACCTCCCCAACCCCAGTTTGTCAATGGGGGACAACGAGATCTAAATTATTTGCGGGCAAAGGGAGGACAAGTTGCTATCACTCCCCCGCTCTCTATAAGCGGCAAAATCAACAGCAATGTCTCTATAAATCCGAGGGAAAAACCCAACACAAATCCGCCTCCTAACAAGACATCGCAGAGAATTTCTCTTGTCAAAAGCACTTTTGAATTTCAAGTATTGACTATAGACAAGACCGGGAAGCAAAGTAATTTTAAGAGTGGCAAAGCGGGTTTTTTTGAAGAACATCTCGGTAGCAGTACAGTCCTGGAAATGGTATCTGTTCCTGGCGGTACTTTCCTCATGGGTTCCCCAAACGATCGGGGTGACAGCGACGAAAAACCGCAGCACCCAGTAACTTTAGCATCTTTCTATATTGGCAAATCTCCCATCACTCAGGCACAGTGGACAGCAGTTGCAGCGCTGCCGGAAGTTAAAAGATTTCTCAATCCCGATGCGGCCCGTTTTAAAGGTGCAAATCGACCTGTAGAAAATGTATCTTGGTACGAGGCTGTGGAGTTTTGCGCTAGACTTTCTCGAAAAACTGGTAAGCGTTATCGCTTGCCTAGTGAGGCCCAATGGGAATATGCTTGCCGGGGGGGAACTCAGACGCAGTTTCACTTTGGGGAAACGATTACCAGCGAGTTAGCAAATTACAACGGAAATTCTAATTACGCTGAGGCGCCGAAAGGAGTTTATCGCTTTCAAACGACAGATGTTGGCAGTTTTAAACCCAATGCTTTCGGATTGTACGACTTCCACGGAAATGTTTGGGAATGGTGTGCGGATGCTTGGCACAATAATTATAACGGTGCGCCTGCTGATGGCAGCGTTTGGGAGTCTGACGGCGACTCTTCGCTGAGGTTGTTGCGGGGGGGTTCTTGGAACGATCATTCTCCGAATTGTGGCAGCGCGTGTCGCCTCCGATATCAGGCGAATTGCAAGGCTAGTATTGTGGGTTTTCGAGTAGCTGTTTGTTTTGAGTGATCAGAGTCCAAGGGCAATTATTTATCGCGTTCAAAAATCGCCCACCTTTGTAACTCTAGAAGAAATGACCCAAAATTTAGCACTATTAATTTCGCTAGCAATTGAAGTTCCAACTGTTCTGCTGTTAGCACAGCTTATGGAACCAAGACCTGACAAAAAGCTGCTCTTGCTGCTAATCTGCGCTGGCATTGCTACTCTTGTAACTCATCCCCTAGCTTGGATCGGCTCCCAAATGCTGATTCCCTATTTGAGATTTCCAGAACGAGCAGGATCGATCGAAATCATTGTGACGATCGCGGAAGGGGCTTTCTACGCGCTAGTAGGTAAAATAGGCTGGCGGCAAGGACTTTTTCTGTCAGCAATTGCTAATGCCACCTCTTTCTTCGGCGGCTTGGCTATCTACCAACTGCTTTAACTTCGATGAACCCTGTTTCCGCAGGACAAACTATAGCCAGCAACAAAATGGGAATTTCTAACCAAGCATGAATAGCAGCTACCAACGAGTAAACGCTGCGAGTACCTGTAAAAGATTGAGTAAAAGCCACAAATAAAAGTGTTCCCAAGATAGCAACTGTCCCGCGAAACAGCCAGCCCCTTTGCCAAGGAAAGAAAGTACGAGCTTTTGCCCAACTCGCAGCATCATCCCAGTGAGGCAGTACGCCGAGAACAACCGCATAGTGCATACACTGAAGGAACACGGCGGCAGAGAAAGCTCGGTCGCCCATAGCTTCCCCGTGCAGCTCTGGAGGTACAAATACGCCCAAGTGAGAGGAAAGTGACCCTGCTTTCAGCAGCGAAACTGAGGGAGATAGCAGATGAAGTTGAGCTAAGGCGGCGTGTGGCAAGCCGGAAAGAATTAGCAGCGGTATGGTAACAAAAACTAGCAAACAGCAGCATAAAGCGCGCTGTCGCCGTTCGCCTCGTAGTCTTTCGGCGATGAAACCAACTGGTGTTAGGTTGTGCAAGATACTAAAAACCAACAGCAACATAGCAGGCGCGATCGCAATGCCTGCCGTCACTCCCGCCACCACTGCTATGCCAAAAGCACCCCACAGCCAACTACGCAAGGCGAGTTTAGGAACGACTAATCCTGCTAGGCACGCAACGCAAGTTAATTCTAAAGGTGCGATCTGCAAGCTAGAAATCAAGCCCAGCATAAAGCAGGTGCGGAAGCTAACAATTAGCAGCAGGAGCCAAATCATCCCCAAACGTAAGTTGTTTCCCAGGCGAGAATTAAAACGACCATCAACATAGCGCAATTCGGTGATGACGTGAGCTAGTCCAAACATTGCCAGGGCGATCGTGTAAGTTGCTAGTGGCAAAGCAACTGATATCAGAGCGCAGGCTAGCACAAGCACAATTGCTGCTATTAGCACCAACTTATGTCTTGGCGGTAAGGTTTCCATCGTCTCCATGAGGTGCAAGGATTGCTATAGCAAGAACGGATAGCATGAGAGCGAAACTATTTAGGCAGCTTGCGCAATCTAAAAATTACTATAGCTGTTACGACGGGGCTGGAAAGCACTAAAAGCCCCAAAATAAACATTTGAGAATTACTGCTTTTCTTCCTTAATTCTAGATTGTTGTTACTGATAGAAACAATTTCCAATACATCCGTAATGTCCCCAACGAAGATGGCGGCGACATATCGCGAGTGCTCAATTTGTAGTTTTGATGGAATTAAACGTCGATCTTTTTCATCAAATTTTTTAAGTTGTTCGGCGAGAATTTCTCCAGGTTTAACCGCTGATTTTGGCAGGGCGTAAACTTGGCTATACATCCGATATCCGTGGTCACCAAAACACAGATTTGGCTTGAGGATTCTATGACTATCTGGGAGTGTCGAGGTAACAGAGCGGACGACAGCTATAAATAAATACTGAGGATATTTATTTAAGTTATCAATTTTAAAACAGGCATAAACTTTAGTATATCCTGGTGTCAGCACATCTGCACGCGCAGGCAAAGATAGTCCTAAAGATAAGACTAATGACAACAGTAAAAATGTCGATTTTATGGTTAATTTTTGCATGGGTTTTAGCTAGACTGAATAGATTAGGACTAAGGCAAAAAAACCGGTTTCTATGAAAAATCGTGGATACACCCTGTGTTGGATTGAGGAAGGAAACCCAACCTACAGTATCAACTAATACCAATTATGTATGAAGCTGCATAGAATGGGAAGCCTGAAATCTTTTCTGGTCAAGGATCTATTCTATGCAGCTTCACAGAAAATTGGTATTAGTTTTTCTTCTGTAGGTTGGGTTGGCAGCTCATGTACCTGAGAAAGGCTATACCGTTAAAGAAAAATATTACCTCAACTAGCCTTCTTCTGAGGAGCCATGATGCGTTCCACACTCATAGCACCGACGCTCAACGTCACCACAGCCATGCCGAGAATTGCCACAGCCTCCAACTTCTCATTGATAACTATAAACCCGAAGAGTGCGGTCAGCGCTGGCCCCAAAGTGCCAATTACTGACGCTAAGGCTGCCCCCGCGAACCGGATGGCAAAATTATTCAAAAGATAGCTAAACAGCGTCAGCACCCCTAAAACAACGCCTCCCAGAATCAAACCAGGCCAAACATTTTGGTCGATTTTAGGAGCAAAATTTTCCGACAGCGGCACCCACAAACTCAGAGAGGAAAATACAAAGATCGCGGCGAAATTAACTAAACTAAAAGGAATCGGGTGCAGCTTGCCCGCAGCCATTTGCGTCAGCAATACGTAACCTGCAAAGGTAATCCCAGAAGCCAGTGCAGCCGTGACTCCCACCCCGACATTGCCGCCGCCCGGAGCTGGGGTCGCAAAACTCGGCCACCCAGCTAAAATCAGACCTGCGGTAATCCCGACTATGGCCAAAAAGCCGACTCTGCTAGGGCGAGAGCCAAACAAGATCCAAGAACCTAGTACGGTGACGATCGGATAAATAAAGAAAATCGTAATCGCAATCCCCGCCGGAATATTGCCGATCGCTAAATAAATCAAAACCTGAGACAAAAACAGAAAAAATGCGCTTCCTAAAACCTTGCTCCACAAAGCTCGATCGCCCGACTGGAACAACCGCCTAATATCTTTCCACACAGAAGGATACAGAAATGTCGCCAATATCGGCATCAAAGCCATCACCACAATCAGCCGCATCAACAAAATCAACAAAGAATTTCCAAAACCCGGAGTCACCACCCCCGGAAATTCAAACAAGCCAAAAACCACCCGAGGAGTTTTGCTTTTAATCAGAATTCTCAAACAAACATTAAACAGCGACAATACCACCGCCGAAGACAAAGCCAGCACCAAACCTGTCTGTACTTTAGAAGATGCTGTAGCGGGTGCGGTCGAGAGCACTGAAGAGGGCTGCGGCACTGGTTCCCGCGGCCTTTCCCTAGGTGTTGGTGGCAGAACTTGCGGGCGGACAGAATTAACAGAATTAGTTGATTCCTCGGGATAAGAATCTTGAGCATCGAAAGGATTCTCAAGATATTCTTCTTCTGATTCGAGTTCTTCCCTGATGCGGTTTACGAGATTTTGTAACAGTTCTTCCCCTTGCCGCTCTAAAGTTTGCATATTGTTGAGCCGCATGGAAAGCTCGCTTTCATAGCTGCTCAAATCTTGTTCCAGCATCTGAAAACTGCGATCGATCCTTTCATCCAGCGCCGCCAGCAACTCCGAGGCTCGTTCGTCGTAGTTGGTCCGCGGCATCGGTATCGGGAACTCGCCACTGGGAATAGGGCTGCTGAGAGAATGTCCAGAGTTAGCGCTGAGTTCGTTGAACCGTTGCACCAACAAATCCTGCAAATTGTGAGCCAAAACTTGAGCCAACTGCTTCAGCCACAATTGCTGCTGTTGAATGTATCGCCCAGACAGAGCTTCCATTTGCTGAGACTGCAATTTGCGATATTGCTCTCTCAGGCCTTCAATATCCTCAATCAGGTGATTTTTTTCAGTTTGCAGCCGTGTAATGTCTTGATTTAACTGGCCTTTGACATTTTGATGCAAAGCGTCCAGTTCTTGCATTACTGAGTGGAGGACTTCTTCTGCTGATTGTGCTTCCTCTGGCTCGTCCTTTGACGAGTATACGTTCCGCTGCGCCATTAGCCTATAACCTCTAATTTAAACTGCACGTTCAGTGTTCTTAAGTATTTTGGCAAATCAGCTCGCAAGTTATAGTGAGTTGATCTAAAAGATTGCGGACACTGTTTAATCAATAGTAGTCGCTCAGTTGGAGATGTGAAAATTTGGCGATCGCCCCAAGAACACTTTGTGCAATTAGAAATCATACTACAGGTTGACCTCTCCACGGATTGCTCCTGCTAATTCTCCCATCTAACTCACCCGATTGCACCCGAATCACAAACTTAATGACCGAAAGCATCCAGGATACAAGCCCCCGGATTCATCCCTGGAGAAATAAAAAACCTGTATCCGATAAACTTGCCCCCCGAATTTATCCGTGGGGTCAAGGCTTCAATCTAAAATCTAAAATCTAAAATCTCAAATCGATTGACCCCTTCTGCGACTAAATTTGATTGGGGGGTGGCACTCCTAGCCCCTCAACGGATAACTTGATCCTGCAGGCAGAAACCCCCTTTCTTTTGCCTGCGTCTCTCCCGCACTCGCGCACCCAGATTTATGATTTTAAAAGTTCCGATCTTTTGCTCGCGAAAGTTTTAAAAGGCGATCGCACCCTCAAAAAGCAACCCCGCGCCATCAAAAAATTAACACATCCCATCCCCCAAGAGCAACAGATATGGCATCCGAAATTTATGACAATTCCTTTACAAACGATCTACAAAAACTGAATATTTCCTCAGAAGCCGAAGTGTTTGTCTTTCCGGCATCATTTGCCCAGCAGCGCTTGTGGTTTCTCGACCAATTCGCACCGGAAAACCCTTTCTATAATGTAGTAACAGCACTGCGCTTAACTGGTTCCCTCAACTTAACAGCCTTAGAGCAAACCTTCAACGAAATAGTGCAGCGCCACGAAACTTTGCGAACCACTTTTGCCGCGGTATCAGGCCAACCAGTGCAGATAATCTCTCCCGCTTTCAAGACTCATTTAAAACTCTTAGACCTGCAACATTTGCCCCCAGAACTACGGGAAACAGAAGCAAAGGAACTCACCGCAGCCGAATCTCTTCGCCCTTTCAATTTATCCACGGGGCCGCTGATGCGAGTAACCATCCTGCGGCTGACAGAAACCGAGCATATTCTATTGCTAAATATGCACCACATAGCCTTCGATGATTGGTCTATCGGGGTACTAATTCGAGAACTGGAGGCGATCTATACAGCTTTGATAAATCAACAGCCATCTCCCCTACCAGAATTATCACTTCAATATGCCGACTTTGCCGAGTGGCAGCGCGAATGGCTGCAATGTGAAGTATTAGAAACTCAGCTAGCTTATTGGCGGCAGCAATTGCACGGGATTTCGGCGTTAAACTTGCCCACTGATCGCCCTGCACCAGCTAGGCACAATTATCGGGGAAAAACTCAATATTTAGAACTCCCGAAAAAGCTGAAAAACGCACTCTTAGCGCTCTCGCAGCGAGAAGGAGCGACTTTATTTATGACAGTGCTCGCAGCATTTCAAACTTTGCTTTACCGCTACTCGCAACAAGAAGATATTGTTGTAGGGTCGCCGATCGCCAATCGCAACCAGAGCGAAATAGAAGCATTAATCGGTTTTTTTGTCAATACTTTAGTGCTGCGAACAGACTGCTCGGGAAACCCGACATTTCGAGATTTTTTGGGCCGGGTGCGGGAAGTAACCCTAGGAGCTTACGCTCACCAAGATTTGCCTTTTGAGAAGCTCGTCGAGGAATTGCACCCAGAGCGATCGTTGAATCGCCACCCGCTGTTTCAGGTGGTATTTGGCCTGCAAAATGCGCCGCTGGACGAGCTAGAATTGCCAGAATTAAAGTTGAGTTATTTTCATTTGGAGACTCAAACAACGCGCTTTGATTTAGAGCTGCATTTGTGGGAAGCTTCCGATAATTTTAGGAGCAGATACGGCGAACATTGGGAAGATTCGGAAGGGCTCAGAGGCGTAGCTGTGTACAATACGGATTTATTTGATGAAGTTACGATCGCCCGAATGCTGAGGCATTTTAAAACGCTGGTGGAAAGCATTGTGGCTAATCCAGAACAAAGAATCGCTAACTTACCTTTATTGAGCGAGGATGAAGTGAATCAATTATTCAGAGAATGGAACGATACTCGCACAGATTATCCTCAAAATAAGTGCATTCATCAGTTATTTGAAGAGGGGGTTCAGCAGCATCTGGAGGATGTCGCCCTAACTTTCGAGGGCCAGCACCTCACTTACAGAGAACTCAACAGTCGCAGCAACCAACTGGCGCGCTACCTACAAAAACTGGGCGTGGGGGCGGAGGTTTTAGTGGGGCTTTGTGCAGAACGATCGATCGACCTAATTGTCGGGATGTTGGCTATACTGAAAGCGGGAGGAGCCTACCTACCGTTAGATCCGAGCTACCCGCGCGATCGGCTAAACTTGATGCTGGAAGATGCTCAAGTTAAAGTCTTGCTAATTCAGGATAAATTGATTGAGAATTTTCGAGACTTCTCAAACTCGGTGATTTACTTCGATCGCGACTGGGAACACATAGCCAAAGAAAGCGCCGAAAATCCCGCCAACACCGTAACAGCAGACAACCTAGCTTACGTTATTTACACATCTGGCTCAACCGGAAAACCGAAGGGAGTTGCTGTCACCCACAAAGCAGTAAATCGGCTGGTACTCAACACCAACTATATAAAAATAGAACCTACCGATAAAATTGCCCAAGCATCAAACGCTTCATTCGATGCAGCCACATTCGAGATTTGGGGAGCCTTGCTTAACGGCGCTAAACTCGTGGGGATTAGCACAAATATTACCCTTTCGCCTCACGATTTAGCCTTAGAACTGCGCCAACAAGGCATCACCGTTTTGTTTTTAACAACAGCCTTATTTCAACAAATTGCTAGAGTTTTACCGCAAGCTTTTGATTCGCTGCGCTGCTTGCTGTTTGGCGGAGAAGCGGTCGATATGAGATGGGTTAAAAAACTTCTCAAACAAAAGCCAACTACTAAATTAATTCACGTTTACGGGCCGACAGAAAATACCACATTTTCGGCTTATTATTGCGTGCAAGACGTACCCGAAACCGCAACATCTATCCCCATCGGCCGCCCGATCGCCAACACGCAAATTTATCTCCTGGATGCGGATTTGCAGCCGGTGGCGATCGGTGTTATAGGTCAATTGTATGTCGGCGGTGACGGATTGGCGAAAGGCTACCTCAACCAGCCTGATTTAACTGCTGCTGCATTCATTCCTAATCCTTTTAGCAATAACTCAGGTTGTAGCCTTTATAAAACAGGTGATTTAGGTCGCTATTTAGCTGACGGCAACATCGAGTTTTTAGGTCGCATTGATGACCAAGTAAAAATTCGAGGCTACCGCATCGAGTTGGGAGAAATTGAAGCGGCTTTGTGCCAGCATCCACAAGTGCGCGAAGCAGTAGTAATTGTGAGGGAAGACATCCCCGACGATAAACAGTTGGTAGCTTATGTTATTCCTGACGGCATTAAGGAAAAATCCGAAATTCCCTATCTCAAGTCAAGTGAGTTGCGCCAATTTTTGAAAGAAAAGTTACCAGGGTATATGGTTCCTGCAACTTATGCAGTGTTGGAGAATATGCCACTGACGCCTAATGGCAAAGTAGACCGCCGCGCCTTGCCTGATATAGATACAGACAGCGAGGATATAACAGAAAATTATGTAGCGCCTCGGACTGAACTCGAAAATGCGATCGGGAAAATTTGGGCTAAGGTTTTGGGAAAACAGCAGGTTAGTATCTACGATAATTTCTTTGAACTAGGCGGGCATTCCCTGCTAGCAACTCAGTTGATTTCTCGCATCCGAGACGCTTTGCAAGTCGAGTTATCGGTCAGCAATTTGTTTGAGGCTCCGACTGTGGCGAGTCTGGCAAAATACATTGAGACAATGCGCTGGGCTGCGAAAGGTTTGGATACTCCCATAACTGACGAAAATGAGCGAGAAGATGTGGAATTTTAAGGGCTTACATAATTGCGGGATGATTTTGATTGTTTTGTGGAATGACCGTCCAAAAGTGGGGAGCATCTCACTTTTGCAGGCAAGCTAGAAATTGGAGTTTTGAGGCAGGAGGCAGGAGGAAAGAGGAAGAAGGAAGGAGCCAGAAAAAGTGTTTTTACAAATATGAGATGCTCCCAAAAAGTGTGTGTCTAAGTGCAATCAAATTGGTGGCAGGAAACCAGAGGAATAGAACTCCAACAGATGTAATCTTTGGCATCTAAATGTTGAGCTAATTTGGGGACTGAATCCTCGCTGGAAAATTGAAAAATCAAGAAACTGTGGTAGTAGGAATTGACCAGGCTGTGGGCGCATTTATCGGTCTGTTTGAGGGAAAAAATATTGGCAAGATGGTGGTGAAATTGGATTAGGTGGCGATCGATTAGTGTCAACTTAAGGTACAACCAATAGTCCGGCAAGGGTTAAAACCCCTGCCTCAAAGCGAAAGTCCTCTCAAAGAGGACTGAAGAGAAGAATTTTCAACTAATTAGTCCTCTTTGAGAGGACTTTCGCTATTAGACAGGGAATTAATTCCCTGTCGGTGCCGGGTGGGCGAGAGGATTTGGCGGACTCACAGCTTAAGTTGACACTAATGGGTGGCGACCAATTGAGTGAGCAGTGGTCGTAGAGAATTGTTTGACGTTATTTGGTTTAACTAAAGTATGGATCTCAAACTATCAGGAAAGGTGGCATTGGTCAGCGGTTCAACGGGTGGCATTGGACTGGCAATCGTTACCGCACTTGCTGAAGAAGGAGCGACGGTCATTGTCAATGGCAGAACGCAAGAGCGCGTAAACAATGCGATCGATCGCATTCAGCAAACAGTCCCTAATGCCAAACTTCAGGGAATTGCTGCCGATTTGGGAACGCAAGCAGGCGTTGAATTGTTACTTCAAAAAGTGCCATTCGTCAACATTTTGGTGAATAACTTAGGAATTTATGCCTCCAAAGCTTTTGAAGATATCTCCGATGAAGCGTGGATGAATATTCTGGAAGTGAATGTGATGAGCGGTGTTCGCCTCTCGCGCCATTATTTGCCGCTGATGCTGAAGCAAGATTGGGGACGAATTATTTTCATCTCTAGTGAATCTGGCTTGAATATTCCCGCCGAAATGATTCACTATGGCGTGACTAAAACTGCACAATTGGCATTGAGTCGCGGTTTGGCCGAAACAACTGCGGGCAGCCATGTGACTGTCAATACGGTATTGCCCGGCCCAACCCGTTCCGAAGGTGTGGAAGACTTCATCCAGGGATTATCTAAGGATCAAAATATTTCGATTGAACAAGTTGAGAAAGAGTTTTTTACCAAGATGCGTCCATCTTCGCTAATTCAGCGATTTGCTTCAACGTCAGAAGTTGCTGCGTTAGTTGCATTTGTTGCCAGTCCTTTAGCTTCTGCGATTAATGGTGCAGCCCTGCGAGTTGAGGGTGGAGTGGTGCGATCGATTGTGTAGCGAAGTTTTTACCTTGATGTGCTTGGAAAATCTCTCACTCCCTACATTTCCGAACAGAATGCTTTCGTTCAAACAAAAATAAGGAGCGTTACATTTCATTAACTCACCCTAAAGCGATCGCTATTCCTGTGAGTCGTGATTTTTAGGCGATCGCACTTAACCTACAAGATCAGCGATCGCGCCCTTTACTCACCGAATACCAGACCGAACCACACTACAGCGTCATGCAGATATGATTGAACGTGGTGGCCAGGAAGGAATTGCGGAGGAGTTGGACTACAAAAATGTGAAAGAGCGGTATCTGGCTGCGGTGAAAGCGATCGGTCAAGCTTAATCAATATGCGATCCCACTTAACCGACAAGAGCAGCGATCGCATTAATGAACATCCCAAAAATCAGATAATTACACATTCATCATGTTTAAAAGTAAAAAGGCGCGTTGAGTAACGCACCCTACAGCGATGGCGATCGCACTGTGCCTGAGACAACGCGATCGCCAATTAGCCTAAGGTAATATGATGATCGCCATTATTCCTGTAGGATCAATCTCAACTAAGAGCGATCGCACTATTTTTTGATTATGTAAAATGTTTGGTTAGGCTTTATTTTAGGCTCAACGCTAATACTAATATTTGTTTTTTCTATAATTGCCAGTTCTGGATATGATTGATTATCTAATTGAATGGTCAAAATAGGCTTTTTATAAAATCTTCCTTCTTTAGTTTCAATAATTAGCATATCTTTAACTTTTATCGTATATTTTTCAATCTCAAATGCCAATATTTCATTCTTGAAAATTTTAATTACCTTTTCTATTTTTTGAAAAGTATGTATTGATTCTTGTTTGATAAATTGTTCAAATAATGCTTGAAAAATAGCTTGACAATATTTTTCTAAAAATTGAATATAAGGTTCTAATTCAGATATGCTTTTGATAGTCTCTACGTTTTCTGAACCGTGAGCAATTTGGTTTCGTCTTTCAACTAAATCATTGATTTTATTGTACAAAATATCTTTTCCTATTGTGGAAATTCTTTCTGGTGTTAAACCTATCTCATTATTAAGTTCTTCATTCTTCAGTAATTCATTGTTCAAATCTAAGTTTAAATCTTTGAATAGATCTACAATTTTATTATGTTTTAAATTACCTGATAAAAGAACAAATGCGTCTGTGTTAATTTGATACTCGCTAGGATTAACGATACATTCATTTAGCTTCTTTAATACCTCCTCTTTTGTAATATGCTGATATTTAGCACTTTCCCTAGTTGTAATAGTATTTATCAATTTTAAAGACAGTTCAAAATGATTAATTCTAATCTTTTCATCCACTTGATTATATTCAGGTACTACTTTAGAGAGGGAATCAAGATATTCTTTAATCCAGATTTCTACATATTTTTCTAGCAGTCCATAAAGTGAAATAATAGAAGCTTTATATTCAAATATTCGTTTATCTGTTCTAAAACCCCTATCATGCTCTTTTAGTCTATTAAGTAATTCCTTGATTTGTCCATTATCAGTGTCTATAATGGCATAAGCTGTTAAATCATTTACATATTGAATGTGTTTTAAATATTCTTTAATTTGATTTAATTCTCTTTTGAAGTTTTCCAATGATTGTATATTCATAATTTCTATCAATAATTAAATATAGTTTTTTAGGAAATTATGAAAATACTCAATGCGTGCTTCTACATCCTTTTTGTTATTGTATCTACCATCAAAAAGCGATCTATTATTTTCTTCTTTGATATATAGCAATTCTTTATTTGAATATAGATTACTTTTAATGTCAGCTTTATTTCTGAGTAGACTTTCCTTATGGGGAATATTATTTGCAAACACCTGCATTATTGGATCATAAATAGTTTTTAATGGTGTTTTTCTATCACGCTGTTCTTTTGGAGGGATGAAAGCTGAATCTCCTAATATAGAATAAATCAACTGAATAGTTTCTTGGAAAATATTTTCAAGATTTTCAATCGTTTGATCTGAATAGTTATTTGCTTGTTTTAAATATTCATCTAAAAATTTATCCACTGGAGATTTTAAATTCTCTATATGACGATAAGCAAAGAATCGCAAAACTAATTCTACATCTTCCATTTTGCGATAAGATTCACTTTCAAGTAACTTTTCTTCCCCTTCACTTTCTAAGGGTAAGTTCCACATTTTACGGAAAGGGTCATTTTCAGAAAGTTTTATACATAGTCGGTTAAACTTGCCATTGTGTAAGGCATTTCTTGTTTCTTGTGCAGTTAGCTTTTCTCCTCCACTATTCAATCTTTCAAAAACTATCTGTTTGAGAGATTCAGCTTCTTCTTTACTTTTAGCTGTTTCTTGCAATAAAATAATAGAAGACAAATATCGTCTATCTATACCTTTTTGAACTTGCTCAGGTAAATTTTGATAATTTCGCCCGTTAAGTTCATTCCAATACTCTAATCCTTCTAGCTCAAATTTTCCTTTATAAAAATCATATATAGCTGTCAGTCTTTGTTGTCCATCCATTACTTCATAAAGAGAATAGTCTATTTCATACAAAAAAATAGGTGGAATAGGTACATTCATTATGAATGATTCTATTAAACGAGATTTTCGAGTATTGTTCCATCTTTTACGACGTTGGTATTCAGGATTTCGGATATATTTTGCACTGTCAAGCATATTTTCTATACTATCAAGTGGATAACGAGCTTGTTCTGTTACAATTCTTATCTCTCCCTTTTTGTATTTTTCGTTAATTTCATCATCTGGCGGAAAGTTGTGAGTTGTATCTGGTCTATTTTGAGAAATATATGTTTCACCTGAAATTAAATGGCTATTTGTAATCATATTTATTCTTCCTTGTTAATTATGAGATCAATGAGTGCGCGACAACTAGCGGATTGGGTTAAGTGCGATTATTATGGGTTGCTATGCCAACTTTTTTTGATGAAGCGAGATCACCGCTCTTTTGGGTCGGCTTAATAAAATTACTCCAAATAACAGTTTAGTGCGATCGCCGATCTTTTAGCTTGGGTTAAGGAACGCAACCCAACTAGGGGAAATGATAACCTCATTGTGGGTTACTGCGTACCGACTCAAGTTCGATCGCCGATCTTTTAGGGGCATTATAACTGTGTTTTTGGCTAACTGTCAAGTTACTGCGATCGCTTTCTCCGATGAAGGGCGATCGCCTCAATTATCTATCTGCTAGAGGTTTTGCTGTATGCCATCGCTATTCCTGTGAGTCGTGATTTTTAGGCGATCGCCTCAATTATCTATCTGTTAAAGGGTTTGCTGTAGGCTATCGCTATTACTGTGAGTCGTGATTTCTAGGCGATCGCTCAAACCCAGTAAATTTATCCCAGTTTGGTTATTTATCACCATTCTAATCACTATCTTGCTCTATTCATGTATATCATACCACAGCAAGGTTTTAATGTCAAAGATGCGAGGATATCCTTTAACTCCAATGGCGATCGCATCTATTTAACAGCTAGCAGCGATCGCGGCACGAATATTCAAGGACTTTTGCAGGCGAAGGCAATACTTGAAAGTAATCAGTAAAGATTGCTGGTGATGGAGCAATTTATGGAACGAGGGGCGATGTTCCGCTACTACTCCTTGCCGATCGCGCTGCCATCTTTCCTGGACACAGTTTGACACACCTGCTATTTTTCAAAGCCAAGATTTAGAAAGCAATGCCTGATGTCTAGCTACCTAGAATCAAAATCTCATCCTTCAGAGAGGTAGCAAGCTGCTAGTTTACTGCCAGCATTGGAGTGAGGTGGAGTCGATTGAAGCAAATCTCAAAGCGGCTTTAGCAAAGGTTCAAACTGAGCAGGAAGTTCAGGTAGGATAGCCTCACTTTTTTTGCGACGATCCTCCGCGCCGCCTTCTTACGATCGCGTAACCGCCCGATGGGTGCGATCGCAGCCTACTTAGTTGCAATAGCACGCTCGAATCGACTTGTAGGGTGCGTCAGACTTTGATTATGAACGGATTATCAAGGGTTTCGGATCTGACGCACCTTACTAATTGTGACACTTCCGTAAGTCCTGGCTCTTAATTTGTGCGCTGGTGGAATTTCTTTTATATTTGCCCAAGTAATGACAGGATGACTCAAAATGCCCGATCCAAAAATATCGAGTTCATCGCCAAATGCCAGAGATTCTGTCAGGGTGGAGTTAGTTGAGTTTTTATCTTACCTTCGCAGTCTAGATATTAATATTTTTGTTGAGGGCGAGATCCTGCGCTGCAACGCTCCCGAAGGAATTCTTACACCAGAACTGCGCGCCAAAATATCTCAAAAAAAAGCCGAAATAATTTCATTTTTAAAAGCAGCTAATCGTACTTCTAGTTTCACTCCTGCACCGATTGTTCCTATGGGGCGGGACGGAAATCTACCGCTTTCCTTTGCACAGCAGCGCTTGTGGTTTCTCGACCAATTAGTCCCGAACAATCCTTTTTATAATGTTCCCGCAGCATTGCGTTTAACAGGTTCGCTCAATTTTTCGGCGCTGCAACAAACCTTCAATGAAATAGTGCGCCGCCACGAAGCTTTACGGACGAATTTAGCAGTAGTTTCGAGCCAACCTGTTCAGAGAATAGCTGCTGCTTTCCACCTCCCGATTAATGTAGTAGACTTGCGAAACTTGCCAAAAGAATCTCGACAAACTGAAGCAAACCGGCTCACCGCTGAGGAAGCGCAACGTTCTTTCAATTTGTCCAATGACTTGTTGCTGCGAGTCACATTATTGCAGTTAGATGATGCCGAATATTTACTAATGCTGAATATGCACCACATTGTCTCCGATGGTTGGTCTATCGGAGTGCTAATTCAGGAATTAGGCGCACTTTACACGGCATTTGCTAGCGAAAAACCTTCGCCTTTACCGGCTTTGTCGATCCAGTATGCTGATTTTGCAAAATGGCAGCGCGAATGGCTGCAAGGGGAAGTTTTAGAAACGCAGCTTGCTTACTGGCGACAGCAGTTAAACGGCATTTCTATGCTAAATTTGCCGGCGGATCGCCCCAGGCCAGCAATTCAAAGTTACCGAGGTAAAAGGCAATTTTTGCAACTGCCAAAACAACTGAGCGAGGCTTTAGAAACGTTGAGCCAGCGCGAAGGAGTGACGCTGTTTATGACAATGCTGGCAGCTTTTAAAACGTTGCTTTACCATTACGCGCAGCAAGAAGATATTGTAGTAGGTTCGCCGATCGCCAATCGCAACCGCAGTGAAATTGAAGCATTAATCGGGTTTTTTGTCAACAGTTTGGTGCTGCGTACAGATTTGTCGGGAAATCCAACTTTTCGGGAACTTTTAAACCGAGTCAAAGAGGTAGCATTAGGAGCTTACGCTCACCAAGATTTGCCGTTTGAGAAGTTAGTAGAAGAACTGCACCCCGATCGCGCGTTGAACCAAAATCCCTTATTTCAGGTGGCGTTTGCGCTGCAAAACGCGCCGGGGAATCAGTTAGAATTGCCAGAATTAACACTCAGCCCGCAGCAGTTAGATGTGGGTACAGCGCGGTTTGATTTGGAGTTCCATTTGTGGGAGCGATCGCCCAACAGCTCGGGAAGCAACCAATCGCCCAGCAATAAGCTGTGGGTTGATAGCTCGGAGGGTATCAGCGGCATGGTTATTTACAGCGCCGATTTATTTGATGAAGCTACGATTACCCGCCTGATCGGGCATTTTCAAACCTTGTTAGAAAGGATTGTGACAAATCCCGAACAGCGAATTGCCAACTTGCAATATTTGAGCGCCCAAGAGCGTTATCATTTGTTAGTTGAATGCAACAATACTCAGGCGGATTATCCGCAAGATTTGTGCATCCATCAGCTATTTGAAATGCAGGCAGATCGGACACCGGATGCGGTGGCGCTGGTATTTGGAGAGGAGCGAGTCACCTATGGAGAGCTAAATCTCCGTAGCAACAAACTAGCACGTTATTTGCAAAAAATGGGGGTTGGGACGGAAGTTTTAGTCGGGCTTTGCTGCGGGCGATCGCCCGATCTGATCCTGGGGATGTTGGGTATCCTGAAAGCGGGAGGAGCTTACTTAATTTTAGATCCGAGCTATCCTGCTGAGCGATCGAGCTTTATGCTAAAAGATGCTCAATTATCTGTTGTGTTAACTCAGCAGCAATGGGTAGAGAATTTGCGATCGCCCAATTTACAGATAGTTTGTTTAGACACAGACTGGGAGATGATTTCCCAAGAAATCGCCGACAATCCCACCAGCGCAGTCACAGCCGAAAATCTGGTTTACGCGATTTACACCTCCGGCTCCACGGGAAAGCCGAAAGGAGTTGAAATTGAGCACGGGAGCTTGTTAAATCTCGTTTTTTGGCATCAAAGAGAGTTTGGGGTGTCAGCGGGCGATCGAGCAACGCAAATTGCAGCGATCGGCTTTGATGCTTGCGGGTGGGAAATTTGGCCTTATCTCGCCGCAGGAGCTAGCATCTACTTTCCAGAAGATGACATCAGGCGAGATCCTGAAAAACTGCAAAACTGGTTAGTATCAAACGCAATTACAATTAGCTTTTTGCCCACACCTTTAGCCGAGAAAGTTTTGCTATTAGATTGGCCTCAAACAACAGCGTTGCGAATCTTGCTCACAGGCGGCGAAAAACTGCAACAACATCCTTTAAAATCTCATCCATTTAAGCTAGTAAATAATTACGGCCCAACCGAGAACACCGTCGTCACAACTTCCGGTTATATTCCTGTAACAGAGCAAACAGACATCGCCCCGACAATTGGCCGCCCCATTGCTAACACTCAAATCTACATATTAGACAAATATTTGCAGCCGGTGGCGATCGGCGTTGTTGGCGAATTGTACATCGGCGGAAACGGACGCGCTCGCGGCTACCTCAACCGCCCAGATTTAACCGCACAAAGCTTTATTGTCAATCCTTTTAAACCAAATTCAGACATCATTCTCAATGACTTGTTTAGGAACAGGCAAGATGCCTGTTCCACAAAAAAATTCATCTCTTGTGAAACAGGCATCTTGCCTGTTCTCGATAATAATGCCCACCCCACTCTTTGTGGAACAGGCATCTTGCCTGTTCTTGATAATGATGCCCACCCCACTCTTTGTGGAACAGGCAAGATGCCTGTTCTTGATAATGATGCCCACCCCACTCTTTGTGGAACAGGCATCTTGCCTGTTCTCGATAATAGTGCAACATCTCAGTTTAAACCAAATTCAGGAGAGCGAATTTACAAAACCGGCGACTTAGTGCGCTACAGAGCCGATCGCAACCTTGAATTTTTAGGACGCATTGACGAACAAGTAAAAATTCGCGGTTTCCGCATCGAATTAGGAGAAATCGAGACAGTATTAACTCAACATCCGGCCGTGCAGCAAACTGTAGCAATAGCTTCGGAAGATGGACAGGGAGATAAACGTTTAATAGCTTATATAGCCCTGAATCCTGAATATAGCGTTGCCCGCGAAAAAAACCAAATAATGCAATTGCAGGACGAACAGGTTTTGCAGTGGCAAATGCTCTACAATGAAACTTACAATCAACCTGCTGTTGACTCAGATCCAACATTTAATATTGTCGGCTGGAATAGCAGTTATACTAATCAGCCAATCCCAGCAGAACAGATGCGCGACTGGGCGAACAATCAAGCCGCCCAAATTTTAGCTTTGCAGCCTAGCCGAGTGTTAGAAATTGGCTGCGGCACAGGTTTGTTGCTGTTCCAAATTGCCTCTCGCTGCACTCAATATTGCGGAACAGACTTTTCACCTATTTCGCTCAACTATATTCGGCAGCACTTGGCAAATCAAGAGTTAACTAATGTAACGCTGCTTCAGAAAATGGCGACAGACTTTGAAGGAGTAGAGACAGCAGCTTTTGACGCAGTAATTCTCAACTCTGTCGTGCAATATTTCCCGACTATCGACTATCTCGTGCAGGTGCTAGAAGGTGCGGTGAAAGCAACTGCTCCCGGCGGCTTTATATTCATCGGAGATGTCCGCAGCTTGCCGTTGCTGGCAGCTTTCCACGCTTCCGTACAACTGTATCAAGCCGAACCTTCTGTCTCTGGCGAACAGTTGCAGCAGCGAGTAAAAATGCAAATTTATCAAGAAACAGAGTTAGTTATTGATCCCGATTTATTTGGCGCATTAAAACACCACTTTCCGCAGATTGGCGGCGTAGAGATTCAATTAATTCGCGGTAGTTATCACAATGAGTTAACTGATTTTCGGTACAATGCTATTCTGCATATTGCGTCGGAAACAGATACCGCCCAATCCCCGGCAAAAGGGGAGTTTGGGGCATCGAAATGGCTGGATTGGTCTGCTGAAAATCAAAATTTGACTGTTACCAAGGTGCAACAAATATTATTGGAAAATCAACTCGATGTTTTAAGAATTGCTAATGTGCCAAATGCGCGGCTAATGGCAGCAGTTAAGGCGGCAGAATTGCTGTCTGTTGTCGATAAATTTCCAACAGCAGGTCAGTTGCAAAAAGCCGTGGAAAAAGTAGAGGATTTAGGAGTAGATCCCGAAGCGTGGTATGCTTGGGAAGTTCCGTATAATGTTAATATTAGTTGGTCTAATTCCGACAGTCAAGGGCGCTACGATGTAGTGTTTGCACGGGGCGAAACTAGAGATTTTGTGCGAGAAACCCGAAGCGATAACTTGCGTCCTTGGCGCTCTTATGCTAACAATCCCTTACAAGGTAAAGTAGCACGGAAATTAGTGCCACAGTTGCAGGCTTATCTAGCAGAAAAACTGCCGGAATATATGGTTCCGTCGGCTTTTGTGGTGCTGGAGTCGCTACCGGTGACGGCGAACGGAAAGGTCGATCGCGTCGCTTTGCCTGTACCGGAGCCGATTAAGTTAGAATGGGCTGGCGGTTATGTTGCGCCTCAGACTTCTATTGAGGAAGTTTTAGTGAAAATTTGGGCTGAGGTTTTGGGGATAAAGCGAGTGGGTATCCGGGACAATTTTTTTGAATTGGGAGGCCATTCGCTGCTGGCGACTCAGCTTGTTTCTAGAGTGCGAGATGCTTTCGGGGTAGAGTTGCCTTTGCGCCGGGTTTTTGAAGCGCCGACAATCGGAGAATTATCTAAGATTGTTGAGAGTTTGAAAGAGAGCGATGCTAAAATTAAAGCTCCTGCTTTAGTGCCTGTTTCTCGCGATAATCGTCGCGTGAAGCTGTCATCGCTGAACAGAGAAAGTAAAGAGAGAGGATGAAAATTTTATTGTCCCTTCCAAGAAATACACCCAATGAGTTCATACGCTTTCTGGAACAATAAAGGCGGCGTCGGCAAAAGCTTCCTTTGCTTTGTCGCTGCTTCTGAATATGCTCACCGTCACCCCGATACAGATGTCTATGTAATTGATTTATGTCCGCAGGCGAATGTGTCAGAAATGCTACTTGGCGGATATTTCACTAGCCCAGATGCGCTGCATTTTTTAATGAGCAAAACTCCGCGCGCAACAGTAGCAGGCTATCTAGAAGCGCGTCTGAACTCTCCATTTCGGATGGTTGCAGACGTATCCCCATATCTATGCGAACCGAGAGAATTCAATCAGAATATACCAGAGAATCTAAGACTTGTATGCGGGGACAATTACCTGGAAATAATTTCTGAAGCAATCCGACAAACATCCCAGTTGGAAATACCTTATGACTCGTGGAAACAGGTGCTAACTTGGGGACGAGACCTGACGGTTGCCCTGCGTTCATATAGCGGCGAGCGCGATACCATATTCTTCATAGACTGTAGTCCTACTTTTGCTATTTATACACAGCTTGCTCTGGTGGCGGCAGAGAACTTAGTTGTACCATTTATAGCGGACTATACTTCACGTCTGGCGATCGAGAATGTCCTCGCAATTCTCTATGCCATAACCGACCCGCATACTGCGCCATACGCACGAATTGCTTTTGCAAAACGCGCCAAGGAAGAAGGTCTACCTGTACCAAAATTACATACATTCGCTAGCCTACATTTGGCTGTGTACAAAGGGAGAGCGAGCAAGGCATACGAAGCTGTAAACCAGACAATTATGCAGATGATGGATGATATACACAAGAAGCACCGTCATATTTTTGCTAACTCCAAAGACAAGCCGAGTAACAGCTTCATTGAAATCCCAGATTTTACCAGCGGTTCTGTACTCGCTGCTACGACTGGCACGCCCTTGCACAAACTCACACCAGCAGCCACAAACATCGCGGGCGAGCAGGTCCAATTGGATGCAGAGTCACTGCAAAGCTACCGAAATGCACTTGAAAAATTCGTGAATTGTCTTTAGGAAATAGCCGTGCCGTCACCAGCAGCATTGAAGTACAAAACCGCGTCCAACACGGCTCGAACACTTCGCGAAACAGCTACCGATCCGCGCTTGCAACCAATATCGCGCAGCCAAACTCAAGTCTATTATCACTCCGCTCTAGCTGCATTTGTTGCTGTATGGGATGCTTACATAAACGAACTCGTTCGCAATTTTTTCGCAGCAACTGCAAATCCTTTAGATCCCAAATTTCATGCCGTACATTCTATTGCTAGAGATGCGGCGGAACGCGCACTTGAAAGATTCAATACACCCAACTCGGAGAACACGCGAAACCTTCTGATTCAAAACACTGGTTACGATCCTATTGGCGACTGGGTTTGGTCTGCAAGAAGCCTGAGCGGATTAGCCGTTCGGCAGAGGCTAAATGAGATTTTAAGAGTGCGGCACAGTTTTGCACATGGTTTTGCTATTCCCGCGCTTTCTTGGACTCAAACAGCAACCGGAAAAGTTCGGCTTACGGCTAAAGCGATAGACGATGTTGATGTGTTTTTTACACATCTTGTGAATGTTACCGACCTCGGCATGAAGCAGCATATCGAAACGAGTTATAGTCTAGTATTGCCTTGGTAAAGATTTTAATCAAAGAGATAAAATCTTCTCTCTTTAATATTTGTAGGCTACTTTGTACGCGCTTTCCTTTGAGGCTTGCCTGATAATTTGATATGACTAACTATCTTTCCGACAATTCCCTCCCGGCTGGTGAAGAAAAGCTTAATCTTCCCGAAGAAACAGAAGTTTTCGTCTTCCCGGCATCCTTTGCCCAGCAGCGGCTTTGGTTCCTCAATCAATTAGCACCGGGCAATCCTTTCTACAATGTCTCAACAGCGCTCCGCTTAACAGGTTCCCTCAACTTAAGATCCTTAGAGCAAACCTTCCACGAAATTGTGCAGCGGCACGAAACTTTACGCACCACATTTACGCTTTTGGAAGGGGAACTCGTACAAATTATTGCTCCCATTTTAACCGTATCCCTCCCCACAATCGACTTACAAAATCTCTCGCCAAATCAGCAGCAAACCGCAGCGCTGCAACTCGCAACCGATGCAGCGCAATGCCCTTTCGATTTAGCCGCCGGGCCGTTATTCAAAGCAACGCTGCTACAACTCAGTGAAACAGAACATATATTGTTGCTGAATTTACATCATATTGTGGCTGATGGTTGGTCGATTGGAGTGCTAATTCGAGAGCTGGGAACGCTCTACACAGCATTTGTAAAAAATGAGATCTCGCACTTACCAGCACTGCCCGTGCAGTACGCCGACTTTGCAGAGTGGCAGCATCAATGGTTGCAGGGCGAAGTATTAGAAAGCCAGTTAGCTTATTGGCGGCAGCAGTTAAACGGAATTACCACACTCAATCTACCAACAGACAGGCAAAGACCAGCGGTTCCATCCTACCGCGGCGCCAAACAATTTATAATACTATCACCTGCTTTGAGCGAGGCGCTAAAGTCATTGAGCCAGCAAGAAAGCGCGACTTTATTTATCACTTTACTAGCCGCCTTTCAAACTTTGCTGTACCGCTATACAGGACAAGTAGATATTGCAGTAGGAACGCCGATCGCCAATCGCAACCTGAGCGAAATAGAAGCATTAATCGGTTTTTTTGTCAACAGTTTAGTGCTGCGTGCAGATTTATCAGGAAATCCAACTTTTCGGGAACTATTGCATCGGGTAAAAAACGTCGCAATGGCAGCCTACGCCCACCAAGATTTGCCCTTCGAGAAGTTGGTTGAGGAAATGCACCCCGATCGCGAGTTGAGTCGCAACCCCCTATTTCAAGTTAGTTTCAGCCTGCAAAACACTCCTGTAGCAGCGCTAGAATTGCCGGGAATCGCTGGAGAGGCGATCGACTTTGACGCGGGAACCGCCAAGCTAGATTTAGAGTGCCACTTGTGGGAAGATGCAGGAAGTATTCAAGGGCAATTTGTCTACAGCACAGATTTATTTGATAGCGGCACAATTGCGCGCATGGCGGGACATTTCCAAACGCTGCTCGAAGCCATTGTTGCCAATTCCCAACAGCACCTAAGCGACTTGGCTTTGCTGACAGCGCCAGAATACCAGCAATTATTAAATGATTGGAATGACACTCAGAGAGATTATCCGCAAAACCAGTGTTTCCATCAGCTATTTGAAGAGCGAGTCGCGCGCGATCCCCATGCTGTCGCCGCCGTCTTTGAAAACCAGCAGTTAACTTACCGCCAACTCAACAGCCGAGCCAACCAACTTGCACGTTACTTGCAGCAATTGGGAGCAGCACCAGAAATCTTAGTGGGCCTTTGTGTAGAACGTTCCTTAGATGCGATCGTCGGATTGCTAGGCATTATCAAAGCAGGCGCAGCCTACCTGCCTTTAGATCCAACTTATCCTCAAGAACGCCTTAACTTCATGTTAGAAGATGCTCAGGTGTCGATTTTGGTAACTCAGCAGCACTTAGCCCAAACCTTGACGCAGGCGGAAAATTACGGAGTTTTTTCAGTAGTGTGTTTGGACTCCGGCAGAGAAATTATCGCCCGACAAAGCCCAGAAAACCCAACTACAAATATCCTACCAGGAAACCTAGCCTACGTCATTTACACATCTGGTTCAACCGGAAAACCCAAAGGCGTTTTAATCGAACATCGGGGACTCTACAACTTAGCCCTAGCTCAAATAGAAGCTTTTAACTTAAACTCAAATCACCGCATTTTGCAATTCGCCTCGCTGAGTTTTGATGCCTCAATCTTTGAGATTGTCATGGCCTTGGGAACCGGAGCAACACTTTACTGTGCCAAGAAAGAATCTTTGTTGCCCGGACAAACATTAATCCAATTTTTGCAGGACAATGCTATTACCCACGCTACCCTCCCGCCCTCGCTGCTAGCTGTCCTTCCAAACGCCGAACTTCCCGCACTGCAAACAATCATCTGTGCTGGCGAATCTTGTTCCCCGGATATTGTTAAACGCTGGGCTGCTGGGCGCAGATTTTTTAACGCTTACGGCCCTACAGAAGCGACTGTCTGGTCAAGTTTGGCCGAAATTTGCGATTCCCTGCGGGATAGCTTCGCTTCACGCAAAAAACCGCCAATCGGCCGCCCAATAGCTAACACTCAACTCTATATTTTAGATAAAAATTTACAGCCTCTACCCGTTGGAATTCCCGGTGAATTGTACATCGGCGGCAGCGGATTGGCGCGAAGCTACCTGAACCGCCCCGAATTAACCGCCCAGCGATTTATTGCTAATCCGTTTAGCCAGAAAGCAGGAGAACGAATTTATAAAACTGGTGACTTAGCTCGCTATTTTCCCGACGGCAATATTGAGTTTTTAGGCCGCACAGACGAACAGGTAAAAATTCGCGGTTATCGAATAGAATTGGGAGAAATTGAAGCGCTGCTGGTTCAGCATCCAGCAGTCAAAGAAACAGCGGCGGTTGCTGTGGATGATTTGTCGGGCAACAAACGCGTAGTTGCTTATGTCGTCCCCAATCACAATCAGACGCTTAATTCCGTGGAAATGCGCCATTTTCTCAAACAACAACTGCCCAATTACATGATTCCCAATGCTTTTGTGGCGATGGATTTTCTGCCCCTAACTCCCAATGGCAAAATTGACCGCCAGCGCCTATCTGCACCGGGGAATCTAACAAGCAATTCAATAGATAAAAGCTGTCTTGCACCTCGCACACCAACCGAGTCCACCCTCGCCCAAATTTGGGCCACAATCCTCAACGCAGAGTGCGTTGGCATTCGCGATAACTTCTTCGATTTGGGTGGAGATTCCCTGCTGGCAATCCGCCTCATCAATGAGATTAACCAGCAATTTGAGCGCGAGTTGCCGCTGTCTGCTCTTTTTTTAAATCCGACAATTGAAGGTTTAGCAGATTCGCTATCTTCAGAAACAAATACTCTGGAATGGTCGCCTTTAGTTGCAATTAAGCCTCGCGGTAAAAATACTCCGTTCTTTTGCGTCCATCCCATCTTTGGCGTCGTATTTCCTTATTGCGAGTTAGCTTTTCAGCTAGGAGAAAATCAACCGTTTTACGGGCTGCAACCAAAGGGTATTGACGGCGAAAGTTCTCCGTTAACTAGCATTGAAGACATGGCGACTGACTACATCGCAGCCTTGCGTACCGTTCAACCAAAAGGGCCTTATTTTTTAGGAGGCTGGTCTTTTGGAGGTTTGGTTGCTTTTGAGATGGCTCAACAGTTGCTCGCAGCGGGGGATCAAGTGGCTTTACTTGCTGTGCTGGATACTTTAGCGCCGGTTTCTGCTAACAAACCTTCTTTTTGGGACGGTTGCAAGTTTATTCTGACTACTGTTTCGCGCTCTATCTGGCCTTTTGTAGTAGATTATTTTCGCTTGGTGGCTGCTGCAGAAAATGTTCAAAGTGGCGGTATTGCTGCTAAATTTCCGAAATTAAATAAGATGCTTAATTTGGCAGCTAATTTTTTGCATCGCTGGAATTGGAAACAGGCCGTTATGGTTAGCATCCTATCTCAGGAGTCAAAAGAACGGAGCTGGCGCGAGCTGGCAATTCCCTCGATGTTTACTGTATTTCAGGCTAATAGTCAAGCAACTCTCAGCTATGTACCGAAAATTTATCCGCAGCGAATTACTCTGTTTAGATCGAGGGAACAGCTAAGCATGAGTCATCAAGATCCGACTCTTGGCTGGAGCGAATTAACGACCCAAAAAGTAGAGGTGATTAGAGTTCCTGGGAATCACCTGACTATGCTGAGAAAGCCAGGGGTCGAGGTGCTGGCTCAACAGCTAAAGCATTGCTTGGAGAAGGAATTAAGTGATTGAGTAGCCCGCGTGCTGGTGTGCCGCAACCGGGTTTGATGTGCGAAAGCGCTATTAGTCCTGAATCTGATCTTCATCTGCGCGAATCAGCGTCCATCCATTGTCATCTGCGGTTTACATTCTCTTTTTTTAACCGCAGATGAGGGCATATTAACACAGATTAACGCAGATGAGTTAGATCAATTCCGGTTGCACCATCCATCCGTGATTGTTGACTGATGACTGTTCTGAAATGCCTCAATCTAAAATCTAAAATCTAAAATCTAAAATCGATTGGGCGATGCTGAAGATGATAGCAGCCAAACCTGCTGCGATCGGAATTGTCACCAGCCAAGCCGAACCAATTGACAGCAAAGTTTCCAAGCGTACTGTTTTCCAAGCTTTGATCAGCCCGACTCCGACGACTGCACCGACTAAAGCGTGGGATGTGGAAACTGGCAAACCGAAGCGGGATGCTAGCAAGACTGTGGTGGCTGTGGCTAATTCCGCGCAAAATCCGCCGCTTGGTTGGAGTTCGATGATCTTTTCGCCGACTGTGGCAATTACATTTTTGCCCCAGATGGCTAAACCGATGACGATTCCTGCGCCTCCGACGACTAAAATCCACAGCGGCACGCTGAAATCCTCTAGGGGAAAGGAACCTGTGCGCCGGATGTAGGCGATCGCAGCTAGGGGAGCAACTGCATTTCCTACGTCGTTGGAACCGTGGGAAAATGCTACAAAACAGGCGCTTAAGACTTGAAATCTCGCCATTTGTTGCTCGATGGGAGAGTGAGGAAGTTTCGGAGTGGGGGAGGAGTTTGTACTTATTCCTTCTGCCTTCTCCCCTCTGCCTTCTGGGTTTTCAACTGATTCTAATTTTTTCCAGCTATTGAGTGTTAGCCCGATCGCCCCAATACTCCCGATGCCAATGACAATATCGTGAATGGGAAGATTCCAGCCAAATCGATCGTGCGCCGCGGCGATCGCCCCTGTCTGCACCAAAGCGACATTCACAACAGACGGCAGTACAATTATCCCAAATACGCTCAGCATTGCTGAACTCAGCCAAGGTATCCACTCGCGCATTTGAGATAGAGGATCTGGCCGATCGAGAATCGAATACTTCACCACGCTGTAAAATAGTGCGGCTAAAGCACCGCTAGCAAAAGGTGTCGCCACCCATGTTAGGGAGATGGTGCCGATTGTTCCCCAATCAACTGCATTAATTCCGGCTGCAACACAGCTAAAACCCGCGATCGCGCCCACCACTGCATGAGATGAAGAAACTGGCAAACCTCGACTGGTAGCGATTTGCAGCCAGATCCCGCAAGCTATCAGCACTGACACCATCCCGATTAAAAATACTTGCGGTTGGGCCGCGAACACTTCTGCATTCACAACTCCTGTTGCCAGAGTTTCGGAAACTCCTTGCCCGAACAGCACTGCGCCGGAAAACTCCAGTATGCCTGCAACAATTATTGCCTGCCGCAGCGTTAGGGCCTTCGAGCCTACGGATGTCCCCATCGAGTTAGCGACATCGTTGGCCCCCAAGTTGGCAGCGACGTAGAAGGCGAGTGCGGCCATTGCCCCGAGTTGCAGAAATACGACCCCAGAGGTATCTAACATAGAAATTTTTTGACATAAAACGGGCATTTCGATATATGATAAGGGATTGTGAGTTTTGGTAAATCCGATGAAAGGCGCAGAAATAATCCGTTCTATCGAAACGGCAGAAATAGATAGAGTCAAGCAAGAACTCAATAAACAAGTTCCCGAAATTTACGTCGGCGACACAGTGCGAGTCGGCGTAAGAATTAAAGAGGGTAACAAAGAACGGGTTCAGCCCTACGAAGGAACTGTGATTGCCATGCGTAACGGCGGGATTAATGAAACAATCACGGTCCGCCGCGTGTTTCAGGGCGTCGGCGTGGAACGGGTGTTTTTGATTCACTCGCCCCGCATCGCCACGATCCAAGTGATGCGCCGCGGGAAAGTCCGCAGAGCAAAACTTTACTACCTGCGCGATCGGGTGGGCAAAGCTACTCGCGTCAAACAGCGGTTCGATCGCTCCCTGTAGGAATGCACCCAGCTTCCCCTTGGTTCATGGTTCATGGGAAATTGAGAAATTTCAAAAAAAAGTTTCCCATTTAGGAGCGCACTGTGTTAAAATAGAAATCTAGAGGTTAAGCGAATTTCAGCAACCTCACCTGTGCGCTCTTAGTTCAGTTGGTAGAACGCAGGTCTCCAAAACCTGATGTCGGGGGTTCAAGTCCTCCAGGGCGCGCTGAATCACCAAACTTTAAATTCTGCCCGAAAGCGCCCGGATTATTGGCTGGCAACAGTCAAAACCGCAAACTTTCGGGTAGAATTAATTTTTGTGGGCGGTTCGCAAAAAATGCCATCAACAAATGCTCGGTGTCGCTTCTTGATCGTCGGTTTCGGCGATCGGCAGTTACACAGTTGATAGGTTGGGCTTGTAAAAAAGTCGTGGCTTTAGATTTGAGATTTGGGACTTGGGCGTAAGTGGTTAGTGTCACAAAATCTGAGAGCCGCGGGCCACTCACACCATCTAAAATCTAAAATCTAAAATCTAAAATCGCAAGGGGGATTGAATCGTGGCGAAAAAAGACGAAGCTCAAGAAACTCAAGAAATAACGGCGCCTGGGTTTAATCCTACGGGTTTTTTAAAGGAAACTAGAGAAGAACTCGACAAAGTGGTTTGGCCCAGCAGGCAGCAGCTAATCAGCGAGTCTTTGGCCGTGCTTTTGATGGTAATCCTCTCAGCAAGCCTGATTTATTTGGTGGATAACTTCTTTAACTGGGGCGCGGGAAAGGTGTTTGGGCCATGACTTTTGCATCAGAAGAATCTGAGTATTCCACAGAAGCGACGGGACAGGCAGCATCGCCAGATGTGCCGGAGATTGATGCTCGCTGGTATGCTGTTCAGGTTGCCTCGGGCTGCGAGAAGCGGGTGAAGGCAAACTTGCAGCAGCGGATTCAAACTTTGGATGTTGCCGATCGCATCGTTCAAGTGGAAATTCCGCAAACTCCGGCGATCAAAGTCGGCAAAGACGGTTCCAGGCGGCAGTCAGATGAAAAAATCTTTCCCGGCTACGTACTCATCCGTATGTTTATGGACGAGGATACCTGGCAGGTGATCAAGAATACCCCGAATGTAATTAATTTTGTCGGGGCAGAGCAGAAACGCCGCTACGGGCGCGGCAGGGGTCACGTCAAACCCCTACCTCTGAGTCATTCAGAAGTAGAACGGATCTTCAGAAACGCTCAGGAATCAGAACCGGTTGTCAAAGTATCGATGTCTGCTGGAGACCACGTTGTGGTACTTTCCGGGCCGTTTAAGGATTTTGAAGGTGATGTGATTGAAGTTAGCCCGGAACGGAACAAGCTCAAAGTTTTACTCTCGATTTTTGGGCGCGATACGCCTGTAGAATTGGAGTTCAATCAGGTTCAGAAACAGAACTAACTAATGGCAAAGAAAGTTGTTGCAGTAATTAAGTTGGCGATTACGGCGGGAAAAGCCAACCCAGCTCCTCCGATCGGCCCAGCTCTGGGTCAGCACGGCGTCAATATTATGATGTTTTGCAAGGAGTACAATGCTAGAACCGCAGACCAAGCGGGTCTGGTGGTTCCGGTAGAAATTTCGGTTTTTGAAGACCGCAGTTTTACTTTTATTCTCAAAACCCCGCCGGCGTCGGTTTTGATTCAAAAAGCGGCTGGCATTGCTAAGGGTTCGGGAGAACCGAACCGCAAGCAAGTAGGGACAATTACACAGGCTCAGTTACGAGAAATCGCTGAAACGAAAATGCCTGACCTCAATGCTAATGATGTTGAGGCTGCTATGAAAATTGTGGCAGGAACGGCTAAAAATATGGGCGTGGCGATCGCGGATTGAAGTCAGTTGTCAGTTGTCAGTTGACAGTTGTCAGTTGACAGTTGCCAGTTGTCAGTAATTCAGGATTTTGAAGCTAAAATCTTCAAGCTCAAATCGTAATTCCTAAGTCGATTCAGGGGGAGAAGCAAAGCTTCGCTAAGAATCGCAAATTTTTTAGATTTGAAATAACCAAAATGGCTCAAATCTAAAATCTAAAATCTAAAATCTAAAATCAACTGACCCCAGGAGATAACAATGGCAAAGAAAGTATCGCGAAGACTGCAAGAACTTCAAAAGAAAGTTGAAGACAGACCTTATCTACCGCTGGAAGCTCTGCAACTTTTGAAAGAAACAGCAACGGCTAAGTTTGGCGAAGCTGCTGAAGCTCACATCCGTTTGGGAATTGACCCGAAATATACTGACCAACAGTTGCGGACAACTGTATCGCTGCCAAAAGGAACTGGTCAAGTAGTCAGAGTTGCGGTGATTGCTAAGGGCGAAAAAGTTAAAGAAGCTTTGAATGCAGGCGCTGATATTGCGGGTTCTGAAGAGTTGATCGATGAAATTCAGAAGGGCATGATGGACTTCGATTGCTTGATTGCTACCCCAGATGTGATGCCGTTGGTGGCAAAATTGGGTCGGTTGTTGGGCCCGCGCGGTTTGATGCCTTCTCCCAAAGGTGGCACGGTGACGACTGACATTGCTCAGGCGATCAACGAGTTTAAAGGTGGTAAACTAGAGTTCCGTGCCGATCGAACTGGCATCGTTCATGTTATGTTTGGCAAGGCAGCTTTCTCAGCGGAAGATTTGCTCGTCAACCTTCATGCTTTGCAAGAAACTGTTGACCGCAACCGTCCTTCTGGTGCTAAAGGTCGCTACTGGCGCAGTCTGTACGTATCCGCAACAATGGGCCCGTCGATCGAAGTCGATATCAGTGCCCTGCGCGATACCAAACTTGATGCTGCCTAGAAAGAATTAATCATTCGGCAGAAGGTAAAAGACAGCTTCGGCTGTCTGTGTAAATCTCTCACAAGATTTGCGTCATAGCCTTGCTATGTCTGCCTTCTAGTGATAGCCTAATCAAAAATCAATAAGCTGAAGACCGCAGGTGCCGATCGCTTAATTTCCTGCCGAGGCTGAAGAAATAAAAACTCAAGACTCAAAGATTAGAAATTTTCTATTTTTAATTCTGACTTGTTAATTTTTAATTCTCTGCCCCGGCTCGAAGGTCGGGGTTTTTGACGGGCAATTTTCTATCCTAAAAGGAGGTGAAATAAGTATGGGCAAAAGTTTAGCAGTAAAAAATGAGATTATTGCAGACCTCAAGCAAACCTTGAGCGAATCTCAACTCGCGATCGTGATTGACTACACGGGCTTAACTGTTGCTGAAATCACAGATTTGCGTCGGCGTTTGCGTCCGAAAGGCAGCAGTTGCCAAGTGGCAAAAAACACGCTGATGCGAATTGCTGTTGAAGGCAACGACACGTGGCAGCCGATACAGGAATTGCTGACGGGTACGTCGGCGTTTGTGTTCGTGCAAGAAGATATTGGCGGCGCGATTAAAGCTTACCAAGAATTCCAAAAAGTCTCTAAGAAGACTGAACTTCGCGGTGGCGTGATGGAAGGACGGGTACTGAAAGAAGCTGATGTTAAAGCATTAGCTGATCTGCCGTCGAAAGAACAACTCATGGCTCAAATTGCTGGCGCTATCAACGGTGTCGCAACTAAGTTGGCTGTGGGTATCAATCAAGTTCCTACTTCGATCGCTCGCGGTCTTAAGGCTTATGCTGAAAAAGACGGCGATTCCGCAGAAGTAGAAGCAGAAGCACCAGCACAACCTGAAGCAGAAGCACCAGCAGAAGCAGACAGCACATCTGCGTAAGTCATTAGTAATTAGTCACGAGTCAAGAGTCGTTAGTTTTGAGAAACAAACTGATGACTGGAGACGAAAAACTAATAATTAATGAGCAATCGAAAATCTCAAATTCCAAATCTACAATCGAACTAGGAGTTCAAAAAATGTCTACTGCAACTGACGAAATCTTGGATAAACTTAAGTCTCTGACTTTGCTCGAAGCTTCTGAATTGGTCAAGCAAATTGAAGAAGCTTTCGGCGTTAGCGCTGCTGCTCCTGTAGGCGGCATGATGATGATGGGCGCGGGCCCTGCGGCCGCTGCTGAACCCGTAGAAGAGCAAACCGAGTTTACTGTCATGCTCGAAGAAGTTCCTGCTGACAAGAAAATCGCAATTCTTAAGGAAGTCCGCGCAATTACCGGTCTGGGTCTGAAGGAAGCGAAAGACTTGGTAGAAGCCGCACCGAAGGCAGTTAAGGAAGCTATTGCTAAGGACGCTGCTGAAGAATTGAAGAAACAGCTTGAAGCTGTGGGCGCAAAGATTTCTATCAAGTAGTCAGAGAATGTAGTTGATATCAATTCCGGTGACACCGGAATGATGGTTGACTGTTGACTGTTGACTGTTGACTGTTCCCTAAATTTAATGGCGCAATAGTTATATCATGTCCGATCGATCGCCCATAATACAATTGCCGGGGCGGGTTTGTGAGATTGTCCGTTTTTGGCAAATATTATTGGTGAACCCGCCCCTACAGGAATCAGGGTAATCGACCGGACATGATATTACATCTCGCGCGATTAATTATTTTTTGCGCTAGGGAAACTGCATTGCCGTGTCCTCTTAGATTTTAGAGGCGGCTTCCATCTGCCGCACTACTGTTAAAGCAGAATAGGAAACACCCGCAGTTCCTTCTCCGGGATGGGTGGAGTCGCCCACTAACCACAAATTTTTAATTGGTGTGCGGTTGGCAAATCCGAAGGGGCCGAAGGTTGGTATTCGCTGGCCGATGCCGCCGACAACTCCTTTATCTCTCGCCGTGTAGCGGGCAAAGGTGCGAGGTGTGGCTGATTCTTGGTGTACGATCGACTCTGGCGTCAAATTGAAATATTCGCTCAAACGGGCGATCGCCCCTGCGCTGTATTTTTGCTTCAATCCTTCATAATCAACCGAATTCCACCACATTCGAGTATCAGTAAATGACGAAGCGATAATTGTCGCCATTCCCTCCGGTGCTCGCCCATCACCCGGATGACTGACTGAAACAAATAATGAATTATTCTCCCCAATCTCGCCGTCGTAATCGTAGAGAAACTGAAGGTGCGGCGGACAATTTGCCGGAATTGCGCTTTCATGCACTCCCAAATATATGACAAATGCACCGGATGCGGGCGGCAATTTATCAACTCGATATTTGTAGCCTGCCATTTGATTTGGGAGTTTGTTTGTTGTCTCTGAAGTCTCTGATTTAACGGATAAATTATCTGTTAAATTGCCGATACTTGGCTCGCTTGACATCAATTTTACTAGATTTTGCGCTGTCACGTTGGCAACAATGCGATCGGCTGTTTCTGTCCAAACTTCGCCTGTTTTTTGATTGCGAATCACTGTACCGATGGCTTTGCCGTTGGCGGTGACAATACTTTCAACTGTGTGCCGCAATAAGACTTGACCGCCGTAGAGTTCGATCGCCTCTACGAGTCGATCGCTCAACACCTGCATACTTCCTTCTAGATGATACAATCCTTGTGGCGCTTGCGAAACTCCTAAAGCCGTCGCCGCGTAAAGTAGCGCAGTTTCTTCGGTATCAACTTGAGAATACAATTTTAACTGCAAATCCAGAAAAGTTCTCAA
Source organism: Microcoleus sp. OTE_8_concoct_300 (assembly GCF_031383065.1). Lineage (NCBI taxonomy): Bacteria > Bacillati > Cyanobacteriota > Cyanophyceae > Oscillatoriales > Microcoleaceae > Microcoleus > Microcoleus sp. OTE_8_concoct_300. Next base: position 35,859 of record NZ_JANMZH010000772.1, read on the forward strand.
GCGCAAATTGTCGCCCAACCCACAAAGCCGCAAAGCATCTCCCACTGTCATAAAAGTGAAAGGCAAAGTAATTAGAGTATCGGGGCGAACTGCTTGAATTAATTGCCAGAAATCCCAGAAGTTTCTGGGCGGTAAAACTGGATCGCGCCCTTGAAAGTTCCAGCTAGCTTTGAACAATGCAGACAATAATTGCCAAAAAGGTTCGCTTCCAGGAAACTGCCGCTGCCTTTCTTCCTGCCACTTTTGCGGATCTCGCCACACGCTAATCGGTGCAGTTTCTCCCGGCAAAAACACTGCACAAGCGGGATCGCAGGGTGTCGCGGCGGGAAGTTCTATGTCTAATTCTGAGAAAATTCGGTGGTGAATGCCTCCGGGTTCCAATCCTGCAACCTGGGTGGCGCCGACATCGAAGGTAAAGCCTTTGCGTTTGAAGGTGGAAGCGCATCCTCCGGGGACGATCGCCTGGTCTAAGACTAGCACTTTGTATCCTCTGCGGCCTAGCAGGGCTGCTGCTGTGAGCCCGCCGATGCCTGCTCCTATTACCGTGACGCGGCCCTTAGTGTCTGCTGGACTGGATTTGCCAAAAGGGGTGCGATCGCCTGTCATAAATTTATTTATTGTAATATTTCTTAATAGTATGCTCATATTTTGCAATAAAAAGCTCTTGTAGCGACAGGTTGAAATCTATCGCTACAAGAGGAAGGAGGCCGAGTTGAGAGGACGTTTTAGGGGTAAGGTGGTCCTGGCGCACCCGGAGCGTTAGACTGTGCCGTGCTGATGAGAGAATCAGGGACGGCGCCACTTGTTGAGATAAGCTTCGCCAATCCCAGCCACAGCCTGCATTTGACCTAGCTGTTCCCGTAAAGCTTTGATGGTTCTTAGCTGTTCTTGAGACTGTTGCTGCAAAGCGTCGTAATTTCGCTGTATCGCCGCACTCTGGCTCAATTGATTTTCTAGAGAGTGCAACTTGGTTAGTTGAACTTGGAATTCGCCGATCGCACTTGACTTTTCTGCTAACTCCTGCTGCAAAGATTCGTAACTCGACTTCGACACGGTTTGCTGCAATTGCTGTGCCAAATTTTGCTTTTCGGTAGCTAATTGCTGCTGCAAAGATGCGATCGAACTTTCTCTTTCTGCTAACTGCTGCTGCAAAGATGCGATCAAACTCGATTTTTCTGCTAACTGCTGCTGAAACTCGTGTTCCCGCTGTTCTTTGGCGGCGACTTCCTGCTGCAAAGATGCGATCGAACTTTCGCGTTCACTCAACTGCTGCTGTAAAGTTTCGTAACTTGACTTCGCTACAGTTTCCTGCAATTGGCTTTCGAGATTTTGCTTTTCGGTAGCGAATTGCTGCTGCAAAGATGCGATCGAACTGGATTTTTCTGCTAGCTGCTGCTGAAACTCGTTTTCCCGCTGTTCTTTGGCGGCGAATTGCTGCTGCAAAGATTTGATCGAACTGGATTTTTCTGCTAGCTGCTGCTGAAACTCGTTTTCCCGCTGTTGTCTTTCGGCGAGTTGCTGCTGCAAAGATTCGATCGAACTGGATTTTTCTGCTAGCTGCTGCTGAAACTCGTTTTCCCGCTGTTGTCTTTCGGCGAGTTGCTGCTGCAAAGATGCGATCGAACTCGATTTTTCTGCTAACTGCTGCTGAAACTCGTGTTCCCGCTGTTGTCTTTCGGCGAGTTGCTGCTGCAAAGATGCGATCGAACTTTCGCGTTCACTCAACTGCTGCTGTAAAGTTTCGTAACTTGACTTCGCTACAGTTTCCTGCAATTGGCTTTCGAGATTTTGCTTTTCGGTAGCGACTTGCTGCTGCAAAGATTCGATCAAACTTTCGCGTTCACTCAACTGCTGCTGTAAAGTTTCGTAACTTGACTTCGCTACAGTTTCCTGCAATTGGCTTTCGAGATTTTGCTTTTCGGTAGCGAGTTGCTGCTGCAAAGATTTGATCGAACTTTCGCGTTCAGCCAACTGCTGCTGTAAAGTTTCGTAACTTTCTTGCAGCGGATTTGGCTTTACCTTCACCGAGTCCAATAGAGTTTCTGCCGTTCTAGCGTCATTAATTTCGCTTTCTTCGGCTGTTTCCCCTTGCAAGTCAGCGGTTTCTACCTCCGTTTCTTCACCTTTTTTCCAAGTGACAGTAACTTCCGTCTTGTCGCTAGAAATATCCAGAGCGCCTTTTGCCAAGCGTTCTAGGAGTTGCGACCTTGATATTCCGAGCTTTCGAGCGATCGCGTTCAATCGAGCGGCACTATAAGAGCTCAGGGAAAGTCCGACTTTGACTTTGCTGTCTGAATTGGAACTAACTACATTGCGATTTTTTTTGACCATTGGCATTTTCCTCATGCCAACCTACACTTATTAGTATAGTGGCTGAAGCTTGTATTAAAATTCATTCTTGTTACTTACCAATTGTGCCAGCTTCTGTTCCCAATCGAACAAAAAGCCGTGAATGTATTCTTCCGCCCATTCCTCGCCGTAGAACCGCTTAAACATTCTCCGGGCCGGGTCTTTTTCGGCACGAGACCGCAGATAGAGCAGTTGAGCTTGTAAGATATTATCTAACTTGGCGCCCGATGTCATGGGTTCGGCGCGATCGACCAAATCCAAATAAGCGGCCAGATAGTCTTTGAACGCTGCAAAAACGCTAGTTTCCACAACTTCCCTTTCCTTGGGGCGAGTCCACAGAAACGGCGACGAGAAAAACTGCTTCGCTTCGGAAAGTCGCCACCCTAGGGAAGGTGCGGTTGATGAGCTTGAAAAATTTGTTTGATCGGCACAGTATACTTAGCCTGGTAGTCAGCGTCGCCACCAAACAGAGGCTGCATATCCAGAGCAATTAAATGGCCACCCCGCAGCGTTGCCAAATCCGCGCCAAAAAACGGCAAATCAAAGTTAATATGCGGGAATATCACAAAATAGAGAGCGTGCAAGCTGCTGCCCTCTTGAAGGTGAGCCGCCCGAATTTGCCGCTGTTTCTCTGATGCAAAAGCGTAACTGGTAGTTACGATTTCCTGAGTTATTTTTTTCCATTTGCCGACTGTAGCTTCCTTGACTTCAAAGCTTTCTGGAATCAAGTAATACTGTAATACCAATTTTTTATGAGGCCCCGTAGAATCCGATCCCCCCTAGCCCCCCGCCGGAGGGGGGGACAAGATCCCGATCTTTCGTCCCCCGACTATCAGGGGGATACGAGGGGGATCGAGATATGTGCAACTTCACATTAAATTGGTATAAGTCTAAGCGATTTTTAGTCAGAGCGATCGCGGCATCTAAAAAAGGCTGCTCAAGAGTGAGATCGATTTGAGATTTGAGATTTGAGATTATACCTCTTCAATCCACAGGTCTCTAGTAAGAAATAAAGTTTTTCCCCTGTCGATTGTAGATTTGAGATTTTACCTAATCAATCGAGAGGTTTGTAGTCATGACTTTAGTCCTTAGGGCGATCTAGTTTTTTTGAAAAATATATAGCGGTTCTCAAAAAAGTGAGGTATGCCCTATGCCCTATGCCCTATGCCCTATGCCCTATGCCCTATGCCCAGTCGTACCTCATCTTTCTGAGAAATGCTATATGTAAACTTAGTGGTCATCGCGAGTTCGCGGTTACAGCTAAAGGCACAGCATCTTCTCACAAAAATTTCTCAAGAAATTTATCAGCCAATTCGTGACCGAAATAACTGCTAAACAATCCCGAAGCCGCGTCTCTGTCTGCACTGTACTGGTCATAATCTTTTTGAGCTTTAACGCTGCGGTGGATATTTTATGGGTCAGTCAGCAGTTGTGCTGACCCTAGCATTTTTCAGTACAAATTCCCCTAATGTTTATCAGCTGGATATACCCGATTTTATACAGTTTCCGCCTCAGTTTTGGGGAACAGCAAGTATTTATAAAAATAATGATTGGCGTCATTAAATTTCCTTTCTAAATTTGGGTTCAAATCCTCGTACTTATCACAGAGCGATTCTAGAGGTTGAAGGTATTTTGCTATATAAGCCTCATATCTAAAAAACGGTTGAAAGCCGAGAACCACCCAAATTTTCTGCTTGCTGAAAGACAAGAGGTGAATTCCCAACAGCGGCAAATCGTAATTGTGAGTCGGATAAATCACGCCATTAAAAAGTTGAGCAGATTCACCCGCATCGATGTAAGTGTAGCGGATTTTCCGTAATTGTCGGCAGTTGTAACACCAACTCCGGAGACTAGCTGAAGTTTTGCCGCGGCTGACATTAAGTTCCAACGCCGAAGGAATGGGGCGACTTTGCAAATCAAACCTTTGAAACAGCTATTGCTCTAGGTATTCCCAAAAAGGCTGGTACATGGCGAATTAACTCAGATGGCAAAACTAAGAGCGATCGTCAAGGATGCCGATCGCCCCTGTCTCGCTTATTAGAAACAAAGTAACAATCCGTAATATTGTGAGGGCGATCGGGCTAATCTAGGGGCGGGTTCAAGAGTTTAAGGGCAGCTACCAATGTCTGCTTGAGTTTGTAAGCCGTTGTTTTAAAGCGAAGCTTCCAAAGTCGCACCTGCAACCCGATGATCTGGATCTTTTGCCAAATAGCTCACAGCAGCGCGAGCTTGAGGATTGTCAAATTTGCTCAGCGCGCGAGCAACTCGCAGCCGAATTCCCCAGTTATCCGAACTTACTAGAGGTAATAATTGCTGCAATGCCTCTTCTTGCTTCTGGGTATTAGCCAGCAGACCCAATCCGTCAATTGCTGCTTCCTGAACTGGTAAATCTTCGCCGCCAAGAGCGATCGCACAAATTTCAAATACTGCATCAGGACACTGCATTTCACACAGCGCAGCCATGATACTGCGGCGCACGAGCCAATTGTCATCGCGGCGAAAAGCTTCCACCAAGTGAGAAATCGCCTCGGTTCCGAACATTGACAAAGAGTTAGCGGCTTCGGCGCGCACGTTCGGATCGCGATCGAACTGCATCATTTTTAACAGTGCCGCAAAAGCTTCCGCAGTTTGAGTCTGCCGCAATCCCATCGCCACGAACGATCGCACCATAAACTCCCGATCGTCCACTTTGCTCAGCAGCATCGGTAGCGCCACCGCAGAATCGCACTTTCTCAGAGCAGTTACCCCCCGCATCCTGTCTTGAGAATCCGAACTTTGCAGCGCTGCTTGGATTTCGCTAATTTTCATAAGCCACTTAAAATATACTTTTGTTACTTTTCTTTACAATTTTAGCAATTATTCCCGGATTTTGCGAGGCGATCGCCCGAACCACGCGGCTAGAAGCTTTTTTACACGATGAGGATCAAGTCGCGGGAGGAAGAGTGGGATTAAAGACAAAGCCTGCGGTTTCCAACCGCGCCTACACAGACAAAACCCACTTGGAGTGCGTTAAAGAATTTTTACTCGATCGGGCCTTGACATTTCCCTCTCAGAATGAGAGTATAAGCATAGTAGTTCAATCACTCCGCAGGAGCCAACGTGTATGCCAAACGAAAAAAGACACCAACCAACACACCAACCAAAAACACATGCACCTAATCTCGATCCGGAACCTCCGTAAAGATGCTGCCCAGTACCCCGATGTCAAAAATCAAATTGATAGCTGGAACGACACTATAAAGAAAGCAGAATGGCAGAATCTGGAGGAGGTTCGCAAGATTTACCGGGATGCCGAAGCAGTAGGAGACTTGACAGTCTTTAATATCAAAGGCAACGAATATCGCCTGATTGTCGGCATCAACTACGAGGAGCAAACTATTTTCTACAAATATTTCCTAACCCACGCTGAATACGACAAAGACAAATGGAAAAATGATCCTTACTTTTGATGGAGCCACTTATAGCAAATTGCTTGGAGAAATCGCTCCTAGGGCGATCGAAACCGAAGAGGAATACGATCGCCTCCTGGCAGTGGCAGAACGGCTAACGTTCGCTAAAAACCGCACCCCAGAGGAGAGAGCTTTATACAAGTTGTTAGTCACGCTGATTGAAGTTTATGAGACGGAAAATTATCCGATGGACAAATCTGAGCCTCATGAGATTTTGCAACACATCATGGAATCCAGCGGCACCCGTCAAGCGGACTTGGTAGGTATCATTGGATCGAGCGGTGTGGTGTCTGAGGTTGTGAATGGGAAAAGAGCGATTAGCAAGGCACAAGCTAAGGCACTAGGCGATTATTTTAAAATCTCACCTAGCTTGTTTATTTAATTGGAAAATAGGGCATTGTGAATAGGGCATGGGTTATTTGTGATTAGAAAAACTACTAACCAGTAACCACTAACTATTACCCATGCCCGATGCCCGATGCCAGAGGCATCTGACCCTATGCCGGCAGTCCCTGAATGTTACCGATGGGCGTTGCGGAATCAAGGTATGATTAGTTCAAAGATAAATTTGGAAAAAACAATTAAGTGACGCTCCTATACCAGATCGCTGGCGATTTGTGTAGGAGCGTCACTTAGGTTTTCTACTATTGGCATTATATAGCAATCCTAAATGATTATACTCGTTACCAGGAAGAGCCTGGTAACGCAGACCCGGAGGCTCTGCCTCCATAGTCTGGGCCGAGGCAGAGCAATAGTGACATCGGTTCCCAGGAAGAGCCTGGAAGTTAACCAGTTATTGAAACTGATGCGAGGATTGCTGTATCGGGGCGTTTATTCTCGGGGCGATCGCCCTAAATTACAATCAAACATTGAAAAGCGAGGTCCCTTGATTTTTCTAAAAGAATTCAAGGGATCTCGCTAATAATCAAAGTATTTATCTCAGATATGAGATTTTTTTTGCAAGCTGTTTTTTTTGCCTAAACAGCTTGTTTAACGGAGAGGGAGGGATTCGAACCCTCGTTAAGTTGCCCTAAACAGCATTTCCAGTGCTGCGCCTTCAACCGCTCGGCCACCTCTCCAGGGCTAAATGAATTCATTTAGCCACAGCTAAGCTATCTTAGCAGAACAAATCTGATTTGGGAAGGGGTAACGGCATAAATTTGCTGTTTAATGTGGGTAGGGTGGCAAACGATCGGGCTTGGCTTCTCCTCCCGGTGTCGCAAACCCATTCATCTAAAGGATTTTGCCCGCCAAACCCCTATCTAAAATCTAAAATCTAAAATCTAAAATTCCATGACTCGCTCTTACACAATTAAAATTCATAACAGACAGACAGGCGATCGCCACACCGTGCGAGTACCCGAAGACCGCTACATCCTCCAAAGCGCGGAAAACCAAGGAGTAGAATTGCCCTTTTCCTGCCGCAACGGCGCTTGTACAGCCTGTGCGGTGCGCGTCAACTCGGGAGAACTGTACCAGCCAGAAGCAATGGGGCTTTCGGTGGAACTGCAAAAAGAGGGTTATGCCCTGCTGTGCGTCAGCTATCCCCGTTCCAACCTCGAAGTAGAGACGCAAGACGAAGACGAAGTGTACGAACTGCAATTCGGTCGTTACTTCGGCAAAGGTAAAGTTAGAGCCGGTTTGCCCTTGGATGAAGAGTGAGACTAAATAGCCAAATAGTTTGCTAAACTTGTCTATAATTTACCAAACCCCCAACTATAGGTAAGCTTAACTATGTTTGCTGTCAAACGAGCGCTAAAATTGAATAACAATGAAGCGACCTTGATGGCAAAACACGCAGGATTTAGGCGGGTCGTCTTCAATTTCGGGTTAAGCTTGCGGACTCAAATGTATAGTGAGGGCAAGCTTTCGGACTCGAAGGTGCTCAACGAAGTTAAAAAAGTTCTCACCAACCACGTCAAGAAACAGCCTGAATTTGCTTGGATGAACCAGTTGTCTAGCCGAGTCTACCAAAACGCTTTAATTGACTTGAAAGATGCGTTTAGTCGATATCGTTCCGGGAAAGCAGGTCATCCAAAATTCGCCAGCCGCCGCCATGGTCAATCTTTTACGGTCGATTCATCCAATGGGAAAGTTCTGCTAAGTGCTGGCAAAACCATCAAGATTCCTACATTGGGAACGTTTCGCCTTCATGAGCCACTAGAATGTGGTTACGTGTCTCAAACTTTCACTATCTCAAAAGAAGGAAGTCGCTGGTTTATTTCATTCTGTGTTGATGCAGAACGTTTACCAGTTGAGCAATCTCAGGCAGCCGTAGGAATCGACGTAGGCATTAAGTATGCGGCCACCCTGTCAAACCAGCAAGTTTTTGATGCACCAAAACCGTTGAAAGCCCGTGCGAAAACCAAGCTTGCCAGTTTACAGCGAAAAGCGTCCAAGCAGGTAAAAGGTTCCAATAACCAGCGTAAAACTTACAACAAAATCAGCCGACTTCACGCCCAAATAGCTTGTATTCGTAAAGATTTCCTACACAAGTTAACAACTTACTTAGCCAAGACTTTCAAGCTCATCAAAATAGAAGACTTGAATATAAAAGGGATGATGGCAAATCACAAGCTGGCGGGGGCGATATCAGATATTGGGTTTTACGAGTTCAAGCGTCAACTCGATTACAAATGCCAAATGTATGGAGCGAATTTAGTGCTGGTAGACCAATGGTTTCCTAGTTCTAAAAGTTGCTCTAATTGTGGCAGCAAAAAAGATATGCCATTGGGTATTAGGACTTATGATTGTCCTGCTTGTGGTAGATCTATAGATCGCGATCTTAACGCCAGTATGAATATTTTGAACTGGGAACCCTCGGCTAGAGGGGGATAGCCTACTGATCTTGGGATAGCCGACTCCCTCCACTACGTTGCGCCCAATAGCGTAGGAAGTAAACTCGGATGCTCTAAAGATGGCTTTAGATAAGTTTAGATAAGTTTTACAAAGCAGTGAGGCAATTTGATAAATTATCAACTACCAATTATCCATGCTTTATCGATTATGTGCGATCGCCCTTTGTCTGTTACTAGCTAGCTGCCAAAAACCAGAAATTCCCCAAGGTACGATCGCCAAAGTAGAAAGGGCTATCAGCGGTCAAACAATCGAAGTTATCAGTACAGCCAACAAAATAGCCTTATTAGAACAAATCAGGCTGATTGGTATTGATGCGCCGGATTTAAAACAGCAGCCTTGGGGAGAAGCAGCCAAACAAAGACTAGAAGAGCTAAGTGGGGGAAAACAGGTATTGTTAGAATCAGACATCGAAGAGAAAGACCAGTTCGATCGCAAACTAGCCTACTTGTGGCAAGATAAAATTTTGCTCAACGAACAGCTAATCAAAGAAGGTTATGCCCTGGCCTGGGTGCGATCGCCCAACACCAAATACCAGCAGCGACTCATCAACGCTCAAGAATGGGCGAGACTCATGGGTAAAGGCCTGTGGAATCCAGAACAAGCCCTGCGCCAAACTCCCGCAGAATTCCGCCAGCAAAATCGGAAATAGTCAGTTGGGAATTGGGCATTGGGCATTGGGCATTGGGAATTGGGAATTGGGAATTGGGAATTGGGAATTGGGCATTGGGCATTGGGCATTGGGAATTGGGCATTGGTTATTTGTGGGAGTCATTGGTGATTGCTTATTCGTTCATAAGGTTTGTAGTGAGGAGTGAAGTCCTCAGCTTTAAAATCTACGAAAATAAGGACTTCAGTCCTTACTACGAACCTGTTTGATTGTGGGAGATTCACAAAACACGATCTAACAACTGACAACTGACAACTGACAACTGACAACTGACAACTGACAACTGACAACTGACAACTAACAAATGACAGACAATCAACTGCAAAACTTCTTAGAAATAGCCACCGAAGCAGCCCTAGCAGCCGGTTCCGTCCTGCAATCTTACTGCGGAAATTTAGAAAAAATTCAAGAAAAAGGCCGATCGGGCGATTTAGTAACAGAAGCCGACAAAGCCTCAGAAGCCGTCATCTTAGAAATTCTGGGCCGCCACGTACCCGACCACGCCATCCTCGCCGAAGAATCTGGCAAATTAGGGGATGCCAGCAGCAAATACCTGTGGGCGATCGACCCTTTGGACGGCACAACAAATTATGCTCACCAATATCCTTTTTGGGCCGTGTCGATCGGACTTTTAATCGACGGCCTACCACAAATTGGAGTAATTTACGACCCTTTGCATAACGAATTGTTTCGGGCAGGCAAAGGATTGGGAGCAACCTGCAACGGATCGCCGATCGAAGTTTCTCAAATCCCAGAATTGAGAACCAGCTTGCTAGTCACTGGCTTTGCATACGATCGGCGCGAAACAGCAGACAATAATTATGCCGAATTCTGTCACCTCACCCACCTCACCCAAGGCGTGCGGCGCAGCGGTTCGGCAGCCCTTGACCTCGCACACGTCGCGATGGGGCGATCGGACGGATACTGGGAACGGGGACTCGGCCCTTGGGACGTAGCCGCCGGTGTAGTCATCGTCTCCGAAGCGGGAGGTCAAATTACAGCTTATGACGGCACGGCCTTTGAGATGAACTCGGGTCGGGTTTTAGCCACGAACGGCAAAATACACGCCGAACTCAGTGGCGCACTGCTAGCAGTTCCTCCGTTATCTTCCTGGGGGTAACGTGCCCGCAGCAAGAGATCGGGGGTAGTACGGGGGTCAGAACTCCTTTACTCAAGCTACATTAAAGAATAGTGAAAAGCCAGGAAAGGAAGAGTAAAAGTTATGTCTTTTGAAATGACAAAAGGGCTGTTCAAGTATGACTTTACTGATCAGCACGCAATTTTGGGAGTTCCCTTAGACGCCGAGTTTAGCGAGATCCGCAAGCGCTACATGAAAATCGCCCCCCGCTTGCATGCGGATACTTGCTCTTTTGAAAGCCAAGCCGATAAAGATTGGGCTAACAAATTTTTTTCAAAAGTAGTCAATCCGGCTTACAACAAATTCTCTAAGGAAAGTGATCGCAAAGAATACAACCTGCTATTAGCAGCCATCGGCAAGCGCGTAGCTAAAGAACAGGCGAAAATGCAAATTGAAAGCGAAGCAGCCAAACAGTTAGCTACCGCTAAAGATTGGGAACAAGCTTACAAAACAGCAGTTAGCAAACTCGCTCTCAAGCAATACGAATCAGTTAAGGAAACGCAAGAGGCGATCGATCAAATTAGCGAACTTAACATGGTTTACCTGCTGCGAAAAGAGCGCCTTGGTGGTGTTGGGGTTGCAGCCGGTTCACCCCCAAAAGCCGCAACCCCAACTAGCACAGCAACAAAAACAGCAGCAGCCACCCCAGCCACCCCAGCCACCGCAACTCCAGCGCCACCTCCGCCCAAACGCGAAGACTCGCCGGCCGAAGCCTATTGCCGCCGAGCTCAAGGATTCATGGACAGCAAAAGTTACGCCAAAGCAATTTTAGAGTTGAAAGAAGGGGTGAAACGCGATCCAAAACACAGCAAGGCTCACGCTATGTTAGCAATGTGTTACTTTCAACAAGATCAAGCCACAATGGCAAAACTTGAGATGAACAAAGCTTTGGCATCAAATCCTGAAGAACCGACGGCTTTGGAAGTGAAGAAAAAGCTGGAACAAGGTGCCGCAAAGAGCAAAAAAGGTGACGAGAAACCGGGATTTTTTGCAAGTTTGTTTGGCGGGAAGAAGAAGTGAGAAGTTGTGAGTTGTGAGTCTTGAATATTTAGAAACGGGTGAACTGCAAAGCAGTGGAGTGATCTCGATCAAAACAATCAAGACTTGGTAATATCAAATCCGGTGACATCGGACTTATACCGTCAGTGCGATCGTCCCGCGATCGCGGGCGATCCTGAAAGAACGGGACGATCGCACTGACGCAAGAAAATGATTATTCCGATGCAAACCAAAACGATAGGACGCCTTAATTTGTAAAAGTCGAATGTTAAGTTTGCCTCCTTCGACTTTAACAGCGTCCCCTAAAGCTAAGCTTCTGGGCCGAATCTAAAATCTAAAATCTAAAATCTAAAATCTAAAATCTAAAATTCAGATGACACCTTAATTTGTTAAAGTCGAATGTTAGGCTGGCCTAGTTAGACTTTAACACCGTCCCCTAAAGTTAAGCTTCTAAGCCCAATCTAAAATCTAAAGTCTAAAATCTAAAATTGATATGGTTCACCAACCCCCATCGGGTGCAAGAGATTTATTGCCCCTTGACGTTGCTCAAAAAATTTCGATCGAACGGCGCTTGCAGCAGGTTTTTCACCGCTGGGGCTATCACCGGATTATTACTTCTACTCTAGAACGGCTGGAAACTTTGATGGCTGGGGGCGCGATCGACCGATCGACCTTAATTCAACTGCAAGACGCCGAGGATGGAGAACTGGGTTTGCGGCCGGAATTGACAGCATCCATCGCCCGGGCGGCTGCCGTGATGGCCGGGACTCGCTGGCAGCCGTTTCGCCTCTACTACAACGCCAACGTGTTCCGCAAAGGGCCAGATACTGGCTCAGGCGGGCAACAGGAGTTCTATCAAGCTGGGGTAGAACTGCTCGGCGCGGGGGGGGCGGTTGCGGATGCGGAAGTGCTGCTGCTGCTGTCTGAGTGCTTGCAGAGCTTGGAAATTGATGAGTGGCATTTGGTTTTGGGAGAAGCGGGCTTGACTGCAACATTGCTAGAACCGTTTCCGCCAAACGTGCGCCAGAAAGTTCGGGGGGCGATCGCCAATCTCGATCGAATTGCCTTGGAAACTTTGCCGCTGTCAACCGAATTGCGAGAAAGAGCTCTGCTGTTATTTGACTTGCGGGGCCGCCCAGAAGAGGTGTTGCCAATTGTTGCCAAACTAGATTTAGATTTGCCGCAGCAATCGGCGTTAAACAATCTCAAATCGGCGATCGAATTGCTGCACCAATGCCAGTCAAAAATTCCCAATCTAAAATCCCACATTCACCT
>NZ_JANMZH010000776.1:0-4182 GCF_031383065.1 Microcoleus sp. OTE_8_concoct_300
AAAAAGTGCGATCGCCCCTTTCAAATCCTACCCAGAAATCACCTCACTCAAAAGATGAGCCTGAGAACCCTCAAGCCGAGGCCCATGAATCTGCACCACCCTAGAAGCCAAGAAATTGCCCCAGCGAGCCGCTTGTACAGAACTCAAACCATTAGTAATTCCAAACAAAACACCCCCCGCAAAAGCATCCCCAGCACCCACAGTATCGATCGCCTTTACCGGAAATCCAGCAACATCAACAATCTGTTTATTCTCCACCACCAGGCAGCCTTTATCCCCATTAGTAATAAAAGCCAAATCCGAAATCTCGCTCATTTTCCGAGCGCACTCTTCCAGAGATTCCTCCTTAAAAAAGCTCCGAACTTCATCAGCATTGCAAAAAATTACATCGCAATATTCCGAAACCACCTTGTGAAAATCATCAGCAAATCGATCGACTAAAAAGCCATCCGAAAAAGTAAAAGCCACCTTCACACCCAGACGCTTAGACTGTTCCATCGTCTCAATGCTAGCCTTTCTCGGATCCGGAGCATCCCAAAGATAGCCTTCAACATAACTGTACTTGCAGTGAGCCAGTCGATCGACATCAATATCAGTCGCAGCCAGAGTAGTAGAAACCCCCAAATTAGTACACATCGTGCGTTCCGCATCCGGCGTAGTCAGCACTACACAAGTACCAGTGGGTTCCTGCGACGACTCAGCAGGATGCACGTTAAAATCAATCCCCGCCGCCAGCAAATCTTGCCGATAAAACTCGCCGTTAGTATCCTTAGCAACCTTCCCCGAATAATACGCTTTACCGCCGCTTTGAGCCAAACCAATCATGGTATTTGCCGCCGAACCCCCCGATCGCATTTGCAGCGAATTGTGCTCTAAATCGTGCAAAATTCCCCCCTGCCTTTCCGAATTCATCAGCGTCATCCCGCCACGACTCAGCCCGTGACCGAGTACAAATTCATCTTCTACCAATGCTAGGATGTCTACAAGGGCATTGCCTACGCCAAACACATCCACGGAACGGGAATCTTGATTGTTTTCTGTCATGAGTGCTTTTTTTTTGATACTAATTTTGGACTTGCGCAAAACACCTTTTGTTTGGCTATCGACAGTGTAAGGTGCTCCGCGCGCACCCTACGTTTTATGGTAAGGTGCGCCCGCGTACCCTGCGTTTTATCGAAATGTGCGCACGGAGCCCCCTACATTTAGATGTTCTGCGTAAGTTTTATAGTAACATTTAGATGTTCTGCGTAAGTTATAACTATATTTGCTTTTATCCCAAATCCCAAATCCCAAATCTAAAATCCCAAATCCCAAATCCCAAATCCCAAATCTAAAATCTAAAATCTAAAATCGATATGACTGATACTTGTGTTCCACCTCTGATTCAGCAAATGTTGCAGCCTGGGTTTTACCCGCACGGAGTGACAGAACCAGTGCACCTCATTCAGACTCATGCTTCCTTTGTTTTGCTGACAGGAGATTATACTTACAAAATTAAGAAACAAGTCAATTTTGGCTTTTTGGACTATTCAACCTTGGCCAAAAGGCAGCATTTCTGCACCCAAGAATTGCTGATGAACCAGCGCACTGCACCGGAAATTTATCTAGAAGTTTTGCCAATTATTCAAAGGGGCGATTCCTTTCAATTGGGCAGCACCTTACCTGCTATAACTTCTGCCGAAATTGCTGTAGAATACGTGCTAAAAATGCGGGAGTTTCCTCAAGATTCGCTGTTCCTCAGTTTGTTGGAACGCGGACTGTTGACCGAGCAACTTATGGCAGACTTAGGGCGGGAAGTTGCCAACTTTCACAGCACGGCAATTAGTAATAGCTACATTCGTAGATTTGGCGAAGTCAGTCAGATTCGCACAGCAATAGATAACAATTACCTAATTTCGCAAAAATATATTGGCGGGCCGCAGACTCAGACACAATATCAGGAAACTAAAGATTATACTGATGCGTTTTTTGCGAACAACCCAGAGTTATTTAACCTGCGGATGACCAATAATAAAATTCGCGAGTGCCACGGAGATTTGCACTTGCGGAATATAGCATTGTGGCAAGATAAAATATTGCTGTTCGACTGCATCGAATTTAACGAGCCTTTTCGCTTTGTTGATGTCATGTACGATGTCGCTTTTACAGTAATGGATTTGGAATCGCGGGTGCGCAGAGACTTAGGCAATGCTTTTCTCAATACTTACATCGAACAAACAGGGGATTGGGAAGGACTGCAACTGTTGCCTCTGTATTTAAGCCGTCAAGCTTATGTTAGAGCGAAAGTAACTTCGTTAATGTTGGAAGATCCCGCTATTTCAACTGCCCAAAAAGCAGAGATTTCACAGACTGCCGCTCATTATTATAAACTGGCTTGGCAATACACAAAACCGCGCTGGGGAAAGTTAACTTTGATGTCTGGTTTGTCGGGTTCTGGCAAGAGTACAGCAGCTCGATATTTGGCTCGCCGCACTGGGGCAATTCACATTCGATCCGATGCTGTTCGCAAACATTTAGGCGGCATTCCTTTAAATGAACGGGGGGGAGAAGATTTGTACTCGGATGAAATGACGGCACAGACTTATGGTAGATTGTTAGAGTTGGGGATAATTCTGGCTGACCGAGGTTGGGATGTGATTTTAGATGCAAAGTTCGATCGCCAAAACTTGAGAAGCGATGCGATTAATCAGGCTCAATCCCACGGCTTGCCCCTGCAAATCATTTACTGCACGGCACCAATGGAAGTATTGCAAGAACGACTGCAACAGCGCAGGGGCGATATTGCCGACGCGACGGCAGAACTATTGAGTTCGCAGCAAGCAGCTTTTCAACCTTTTACAGAATTAGAGCAAATTTCTGTCAACATTGTAGATACCGCACAAGACTTAGAGGTACAATTAAACTTGATTTGTAGGGAGTAGTTGCAGATCGATCGCCTGCAGCCAATTGGATTGTCTGCTAATATTGTCAATATCTTTCTGTGTTATTACAAACACAACTTGCAGCTCATGCCAAAATATACCGGAGACTCCAAGGGGTTTAACCCCGCGCTGATATGGTTTGTGTTGTTTACCGTTGGGTTTCGCTTAGTAGGATGTTCGCTGCCCCTCAGTCTTGGTCTGGGTGTCATCGGCGGCGTGGCAGCAGGTTTAATGGTCGCTTGGTGGCACAACGAACTACTACTCAACCCGAATATACGTTCCAAGGATAAAAAGTCGGATGCTATCCTCAATAAAGAAGTAGTGGAAAGGGAGGCGAAACTATATAGCAAAACCTCTAGGCGTGAAGCTCCTACATTGTTTAGCTGGTTGTCAGGACCAGAGGAGCGTCGCTAGCACCGAAAATAGTTTTGAGTATTGAGTTTTAAGCTTTAAGTTAAAGAGTTCATAATTCACAACTCAATACTAAAAATTAACAACTCCCGACAACCAAATTACCAATTACTAATTACCCATTACGATTGCCGATTACCCATTACCGCGTTCCTAGCAATTTGAACTACTTGCTGAATGTTTGTATTTCTGTCGAAACTCCTGCCGCTGTTTATTTATCCTTTGGGGTTGAGTTGCCTGTTAATGATGGCGGCTTTAATAACACTTTGGAAGCATCCCAAATGGGCGGCGGCGCCAATGGCTGCGGCTCTAATTATTTTACTGCTCGGAAGTAGCGGTTGGGTTTCAAAATCGTTAGTTCGATCGCTCGAATGGCAAAACTTACCAACCGCCGAACTCCCCCAAGCTGAAGCGATTATCGTCTTGGGTGGCGGTGTCAAAGCAGCTTTACGTCCCCGTCCTTGGGTAGAATTAGGGGAAGCGGGCGATCGAATAATCTACGGTTCCCGACTTTACCGGCAAGGCAAAGCTCCCCTGCTCATTCTCAGCGGCGGTAGAGTAGATTGGAAAGGTGGCGGGCTTCCCGAATCTGCAGACATGGCAGAAATTGCCCAAACAATCGGCGTACCCGCATCAGCAATTCTGCAAGACCCCGATTCAAACAACACCTATCAAAATGCCGTCAACGTGCGACAAATCTTAGATGCTAAGAGGCCTCCACAAAAAAAATGATCCAACAGCTATGTGGGTTTAGCGAAAATTTCCACAAACCATTTTTGAAGATTGGGGAGGCGATTAATCTGGGTTTCAATTTCTGCCATAGCTAACTTGTTGAGTGTAACTCCTGTGG
>NZ_JANMZH010000795.1:0-1089 GCF_031383065.1 Microcoleus sp. OTE_8_concoct_300
CAAACTTTTTGCAAGATAAAAGCCGGGGCGAAAGCTTTAGCTTCTTCGGTGCGAATCTTACCGCAATCTTTGAGGGCTTTGAGAATTACATCTTGCTGGTTATTTTTGCCTTTCACTGTACTCGCATCCTGGGCGGTAAAAGTGTAGTGCATCAATCCTTTCGGGGCTTTCACCGCATCATTTGACGGATAAAATAAATGGCGGTAAGCATTAGTCAAAGATACTCTGACAGCGATATCTTTCGCGCCTTCTCTTTCCTTCAATTGCTTCTGCTGGCTTCCCGATAAATCTTGCATCCGGTTCTGACTTTTGAGAATATTTTGAATTGCTTTATATTCTCTAGCATTGTCGATCGCCCTTTCCAATTCTAGCCGATTCGCCACCAAAAATAACAACCGATTGCGGTAGGTGCGAAACTTCCCCGACTCGCCGCTACTGTTAAAAATGCGATCGACTAATTCCGGCGCTGCGTCGGTAGAAGCATCCACCGTGGCTTCGTCAAAGTCGATCGCACACAGCGCCACATCATCCGGGTTATCGTCTACATCTCCCGGACTTTCGACATTAGAAACTAAGGTAAAAAATTTCTTCGCAAAAATGCTATCCCGCCGAATTCGTAAATCTTCTTTCGCCGCCAAAACCCCGACTTGTTCCTTTTCCTCGGTAATAATTTTGTTAATCGAAGGTTCTTCCTTAAACCTGGCTAAAGATGCGATCGGATCGTAGTCTAAATACCAGGCTACCTTAGTCAGTGTTTCTAAAGCGCGATCGACAAAACCGCTTTCAACGCCCGGAATTAGCTGCGACAATTTCAACTCAGCCAGCCGATTCCCCGAAGAATTTCCCTGAGTCAGTGAATGCAGAAATATGGTTCTAATTATCCAAGTCGAAAACGGCGGTTTTCCGGCTGCGATCCATTCCGCATCTTGCAATTGTGCGTAAGCCGGTCTACCATCAGGATTGTAGATATCAGCGCCGATCGCATTCCGCAAGGGCGATCGTTGCAACCGAGAAGTCAAATCGTTAGTAATTTCGGCATCCATCCCCACGGGAATATGATGCGTGTGAATCATCGATACCCAACCATCG
>NZ_JANMZH010000823.1:0-10372 GCF_031383065.1 Microcoleus sp. OTE_8_concoct_300
GTATCGTCGCCGTCGTCGCCTCCACAGTTGTCGCTGCCGGCACCGCCCATCACGGTATCGTCGCCGATGCCGCCCATCACGGTATCGTCGCCGTCGTCGCCTCCACAGTTGTCGCTGCCAGCACCGCCCATCACGGTATCGTTGCCGGTGCCACCGCTAACACTGTCGTCGCCGTCGTCGCCTCCACAGTTGTCGCTGCCAGCACCGCCCATCACGGTATCGTTGTCGGTGCCACCGCTAACGTTGTCGTCGCCGTCGTCGCCTCCACAGTTGTCGCTGCCAGCACCGCCGCTAACGGTATCGTTATCTTTGCCGCCGTTAACCGTATCGTTGCCCTCGCCGCCGTCAACGTCATCCTCGCCCAGATCGCCTCTGACGATATCGTTGCCTTCGCCGCCCTCGAAATCGTCGTTGTCTTTGCCGCCGTAGACGCTATCGTTGCCCTCGCCGCCGTCAACGTCATCCTCTCCTTCGTTGCCGTACACCAAGTCATCGCCGTCATCGCCATCGCAGGTGTCGTTGCCAGTACCGCCCAAGATAGTATCCTGATCTTTACCGCCGTTAAGCTTGTCGTCGCCTTTGCCGCCCTTAACCTTGTCGTTGCCCCGATCGCCCCTTACTTCATCGTCGTCATCGCCGCCCTCGCAATCATCGTCATCTTTACCGCCGTAGATTTTATTTTTTTTGCCACGGTTTCCTTTGATTCTGTCCTTGCCTTTTTTGCCGAATATCTTATCCTGATCGTCGGTGGCGACAATTAAGTCATCGTTATCGCTACCTTCGATCGTCCGGCGGCGATCGCTGTCATCATCATCATCATCATCGGGTAAGGGGAAGCTAAGTTTAGCACTTTTGCTGTTATCCTCAACGCCATTTTCTGATGCGCCGTTAGACTGATTCGCACCTTTGCCGTTACCGGCGCTGCTGCCAATCTCGCTGGCGATCTTTGCCTCAATATTTTTCTCAATTAACTTGACTAACTCGTCGTCCTCGGACTCTTCTGGAGCGACGGGGAGCGGTGTAGTAAACATCCAATTGGGGTCTGTCATCTCAGGAATTCCTGTATCATCTGCTGGATCGAGCAAAGGTGTTTCCGGTACCGTTTCTAACAAGATTTCTTCGGCCATTGTTGATATTTCCCACACACTGGTTAGCTTCTTAGATTCAATTTATCAGCAAACAGGATACAGCAGAAAAAAAAAATTCTCACTTCATGCTTTCGTCTGCTAGAGGGGCTGATCTCCTCATTTTTATCTTATAGATGCCTTTTAAACTGCAAGGGATTTTTTCTCTCAGTTGCGAGTTTTATATTCTGCAATCGCGCACCAAAATTAATTGACCCACCACCTACACCGTAAGTGCTGCGCCGAAGCGCCGAGCCTTTGAGATGTTCTCCGTAATTTCTACAGTAAGCTGCGCCCAAGTGGCCTTAACTGTAGAGCTTATACGTAATTTCTACAGTGAATTAGCTGAATTTCAACTCGCAACTTACAACTCCCAGATAACTACCCAAAACCTTGAACCCCAAAATTTTACCCTTGCTTTTCTTGCGATCGAGGCTGGGTGCATTGAAGTAGGGTAACACTCCCAGCTCGGACAAATCCTTCCCTGACGTAGGATTTGAGATTCTTTCCTAAACGACAGCACCCTCCTCTTTTTAGTTCCCGATGACTAATTAGAAATTTAGATAGTTCGCCCGGGCAACTATTTGTTTTAATTTTCAGTCGCCTAATTTTGTCTCGATT
The DNA here is from genome assembly GCF_031383065.1 of Microcoleus sp. OTE_8_concoct_300. NCBI lineage: Bacteria > Bacillati > Cyanobacteriota > Cyanophyceae > Oscillatoriales > Microcoleaceae > Microcoleus > Microcoleus sp. OTE_8_concoct_300. Next base: position 1,746 of record NZ_JANMZH010000823.1, read on the forward strand.
TTACCGAGCCGAGCCAAATGAAAAGCTTTTCTTTTAAGAAAAAAAATAGCTAGGGAAAAATCTATTTATCTCAATAGAGATTGTAAGCTTCAGAAACGAACAGGAATAAACGCAGGAGTTATTTTTGGTTAAAGTTGTAAGCTCGATCGGCATTTTGAGCGGGAATGACGCACGGCGGGGTTGAGAAACCCGGTTGCTTTGTAGAGGCTTCGCTGCCAAATCCCATATTTCTCCGAGAAACCAGCTTGATGAGGGTTAGTCCTCTACATGATAAAAATGATTGTTCCTGGAGAGGACGGGAATAATTTGCTGGGCGTTGTATTGTTGAGAATTCTTGGCTCCTTAACTTTATTTTTCCTGCTGAACTTTAACTAGATTAAGACAGTTAAATAAAAAAAATCAATAACATAAAAGTGGTAAATTAGCAAGACTCGATTAGCAATTATCGATGGTCAACTATCGATTACCGATCGCCACTGAGGTCTTACGGATGAGGGCGAAGGGCTTACGGATGAGGAGCCAGGGCTGACCAATTAATTAATTGACACAAAATCAAGATTTCAGATGGGGGGTTGGTGGTAGAGGATAAGCGGTAAGGACTCATCGACAGATCGCCACAAAAAAAAAATACTCAACTTTGCCTCCAATATTGCCCTGAAACCGGTTGGCGAGAGCCGAAGTAATTTTAATAAGAACTTGAGATCCGCCTGGTAAAGTGCCTCTAATTTAACTTTACTCAGCAATGAGAAACTCAAGTTCGCGACAAATCTAAAGGGGTCTGCGGTAGAGGTGCAAAATGTTAAAGATAGCAAGATTCGAGAAATTTCGGCTTTCACTGAGCCACAGAGCAATAAAAACTAATAAACTGTTATTAAAGTACAACTTTTATAGCCTCAAGGTGTTTGAACAAATATATTTGACCCCAGCGCTCGCCCGATCGGGGGAAGCGCATTCAGAAACTTTCATTCAAAGAGTAAAAATAATTTTGCCGCTCGTTATTGCTAGTCGCAAAAACGCAGGCAAATTCAGAATTAAGGCGGGAGGGCGCTAAATCCGTGAGCCAGGAATTTCAACTCTCAGTCACCCCAGTTGGGGACGACGAATATCTAGTGCGGACAGAAAGGGTTGCACCCGGTGTACCCTTAGCAGAAGAACAAGTCCGCTGGCCGATCGACGAATGGCTTGCACTCTCTGCTCAACTGATGAACGACCCGCTGGTGGGCTTGCTCCAAGGAAAAGCATTACAGGGAAGCAGTTTTCCTGGTCGCGGAATCTCGCGCTCGTCGGGAAACAGCTCAGCGCCGAATTTAGTAGCCCTCGGGCAACAATTATACAGCGGGCTGTTTCAAGGAAACTTGCGCGATAGCTGGACTTGCGCTCAAGGCATCGCCCAGCACCGCCGAGAAGTGCTGCAACTGCGGCTGGGACTCAAAGGCCGGCACTTGCCGCGGCTGCCGTGGGAAGTTCTGCACGCCGGCGATCGCCCTTTGGCAACCGGCACCGATGTGGTGTTTTCCCGCTACCAACCAGGTACAAGTTTGTTCAAACAAACCCGGATATTGCCTGAGCCGGGGCCGCTAAAAATTTTAATGGCGATCGCCTCTCCGAGCGATCGAGACAGCTTGCAGCTCAAGCGAGAAGTGCTCCACCTGCAACAAGAACTCGAAAACCGCACCGCTAACCCTCTCAAAAACAGCCCCCACTCCCCGGAAATTCAACTGACTATTCTCGAACAGCCCGATCGAGAACAACTTACCCAAGCCCTAGAACAAGGACACTACCAAGTCCTGCACTACGCAGGCCACAGCAACTTAGGTTCCAGAGGTGGCGAACTCTACCTAGTCAGCAGTCGCACCGGCTTAACCGAAACCTTGAGTGGCGACGACTTAGCTGGATTGCTCGTTAACAACGGTATTCAGATGGCCGTGTTCAACTCCTGCCGCGGCGCCTATGGCGACCCCTCAGACCTCGCGGACGACAGCCCGGAACGCAACTTAACTGAAGCTCTAGTCAAGCGGGGCATTCCGGCAGTGCTAGCAATGGCAGAAAGCATCCCCGACGATGTAGCCCTAACTCTCACGCGACTGTTTTACCGCAACCTCAATCAAGGCTATCCAGTCGATCTCAGCCTGAGTAGAGCTAGAGCCGGACTAATTTCTGCCTACGGTTCTCACCAGTTATACTGGGCTTTGCCCATTCTCTACCAGCACCCCGACTTTGACGGCTATCTGATCGGTGGCCTGGCCCACAGCGCGGCATCTGGGTCTCGGATGCAAATAATCACGTCGGGAACCCAGCCGGCGGTCGCGGGTACAGAATGGAAGGCGCCGTCTTCGGTTTCGGCGATCGCCCAATACCCGCCAATGCCAGCCAATCGATCGCATGAGTCAGACAGTTCTGACGGCGAAGTCTGGGAATATTTTCCTGACCCATTAAAAGATCGCAGGGATTGGGTTCACCAGAACGATCGAGCCGAGGCTGCTAATTCACCAAACTCACCGATGGCGAAGCCGTCCTCTATTCCTAATCCTGAGTCTTCGGTTATCCAAACAATTTCCGCCGCGGCACCGGCTCAGAAACCGTTAAAAAAACCGGGATTGAAAAAATCTGTGGCCCTGATGCTTTGCTTGTTGCCTCTTGCTTTGAGTGCTGGCTTTTTTGGGTGGCGGTACTCGCACCACCGAGACACGAAACCAGAAGAGTTACTGCCGGCGGTACGGACTCCCCTGTCCCAAAATTACCTGCAACAACGCCAGTAAAAGCAACAACCTCCCCCAGTGCTGAGTTTGGACTTGCTTGCCCTGACTCTAAACAGGCGGAGGTGGTTGCTGGCAATTGGCTGCCGGCTGCCACTGGAAAAGTTATCCAAAGTATGCTGCTCGATCGAATTTCGGAAGCCACGGCTCATCAACCCGGTTTCTAGCCAAAATCAGAAGCTAGGCAACCGGAACATCTAGGAAGAAACCCCGTTTCTCGTCGAGAGAGTAAGTCCGGGACTGCTTGATATAGAATTCGTCAGTCGATTTGAGATTTGAGACGGGGGCGTGAGCGCGAGGGTCGAAGGATTTGAGATTTGAGATTTATACCAAATCCGGCTTAAATACCCCCTCGATCTGGCTTGTCCGCAGAGGCGGACCAAAGTTTGACTCTATGCAGCGGTTTCAACCGCCGAATGATAAAAGGGGTAGCTTTCCCCGGATTTGCTATTACTCCACAGATGAATCTGGGACCTTGAACAAGAGTCTAAAATTTTGAGATCTCCACGACAGTAGTCAGTGGCTTGTATCCGTTTTTGGGCGGGCTGATTCGGCCGCCGGAGCATTCGTCATTCGCCACAAGACAATAAAAGCAAGAGTTGCAACAATTAACAACGTCCTCACCGTCAGGGCGGTTACTATATTTCACAATAAGTAATTGTGGAAGCGGTGGTGAGTTTGACCGAAAGCATCCAGGATACAAGCCCCCGGATTCATCCGTCCAGAAATAAAAAACCTGTATCCGAGAAACTTGCCCCCCGAATTTATCCGTGGGGTCAATGCTTCAATTCTTTAATCTCAAATCTCAAATCTAAAATCGATTGACCTGCCCCTACAGCTTGCGCATAAATTTTGAGAGTCTGGCAGTTTGCAGGCCCGAAAGTGGAAACCAGTACATTTGCACCGAAACTCCATGCCGGGAACTGCTGATAATTTGTAGTGCATCAAACATTTAAGCTCTTGTGCATTTAACTCGGTCTTTTTCAATTCCCCTGTGGAAAGAACCTCAAATTCTCTGCCGGGCGGGCCGGGCGAGGAAGATTTTCCCGAGTTCCCCCTAGAAATCTACTGATTCGTGGCGAAGTGTTAAGAGTCGCGAAGCAATCTCCCCCGATCGAAACTATTCCCCTCCTGGTGGCTGCACGATGTTTCTGCCACCGCGCCCATTGAGTCGGGTTTTAGCTTAAACCCGTTCAACGAACAGGTGAAATTTCCTTCAATTTTTACCGGATTGCCTTCCCCAGACTGCGTTCTGTGCAACTTATATGCCGAACACCTTAATAGAAGATTCCTCGTTGGTATTTGTGGTTTTGAGGGGATTTCGGGCCCGAAAAACAGGGTTTATACCCTTTTAGATTTTAGATTTTAGATTTTAGATTTTACATTGAAGAATTGGGAATGACTTATTCCATAAGGGTTTGGAGCTTGCCTACAGTTGGATTCTTTTTGTAAACTGGTTTTGCAAGTAGCTGGCAGCGGCATCGAGAACAAGTGCTGTCTCCCCTTGTTGAGGTAAAAGTTAACCGGGCGCCGGTAACTGCTTTCGGCAGATTTGCAGCGGCCGCCCTCTAGGTATTTCGATTCATGGCTGTCTTATTTTTACCTTGACCCTAGACACGATCGGGGATTGGTGAATGCAGGGAACAGACTTTACTGTAAAAAAGTAAAGCATTTAATTTGCGACAATAATTCCCCGCGCGATCACTCCGAGGCTTACGCAAGCATTTGGGCCGCGAGCAGCAAATTGATCGCCCTTCGAGTATCCTTACTTGCACCCCCGGTCTTGAGGCCACAGAAATTTATCCAGAATCTTAATATTCAGAATTCTTAGTATTGACAGTGAAACAAAGTTAATCTAATGTGTTGTAATTGATATAAGTAAAGTCCAATAAGCGAGGTACGGTCAATGGCAGAAACAGCTACAGCACCCTTAACAGGAAAAGGTCTGCTTCAAAAAATCAAAGGCAGCGATTTGCCACGCAGAGAACTTGCAAAGCTTTGCGGCTACTTCACGGTCAGCAAAAGTGGAGAAACGCGGATTAATCTGGCTGAGTTTTACGATGCAGTGTTAGCTGCTAAGGGCATTGAGCTAGAGAAGTCGAAAGCAGACGGACGCGGGCGAGAAGCGAGTTATCGAGCTAGCGTTCACAAGAATGGCTCGATCGTGATCGGGGCAAATTATACCCAAGAAATGGGATTAAAGCCCGGAGACGAGTTTGAAATTAAGCTCGGATACAAGCACATTCGCTTGATTCAGATCGATGTGGACAGACCGGATGTGGAATTGGATGATGAAGAGGAGGATACAGAAGAATAAAGGCGATCGCGATGCAGTCAGTCTCGGGCAAGGCGACTGGATTTCGCATTCGCTACACGAGTATTTGCGCGCCACCCTTCGATTTAACTGATGAGCTGTCTTGACTATTTCTATTTTCTCTTGTCCCGCAAAGACTACAGTGCCTCTGAACTTCGCAAAAAGGGGCAAGAGAAAGGTTTTGGCAATGAGGAAATATTGGAGGCGATCGCGCAAATTCAAGACCGGGGCTATCAGTCCGACACTCGCTTGGTGGCAAACTCGATCGCCTCTGCTGCAGGCAAATACGGGAAGTCCGCCATCAAGCGCAAGTGCCTGCAAAAAGGAATTACCAGCGATTTGTTCGAGCAAGTCTGGGAAGAAGAAATTGCCGAAAATCAGGACTCCGAAGCAGAAAAACTGGCGGAATTAAAAGCCAAAATCATGCGGAAATACAAGATCGATACTTGGGGTAAAGCAGATCCGAAAACCAAGGGCAAAGTCTTGAATTACCTGCAATACAGGGGTTTTAATGCCTTTGAAATTTGGCGACAGTGGCAGACGGAAGAAGCAGATGAGTAAGTTATAGGACAACCCTCGATCGATGCAGCCCCCAGATAGTGAAGCACAACTTCACTGCTGGGGGCTAAATTGTGAGTTCTGAGTTTTTGTAACTGTATGTCAATCCTCAGACTTGACTAAATAAGATTCGTACATCTGGCGGTGTCTGGCTAAAAGCTGGAGATATTTCTCGTTGATTTTGGCCAGCATCCATTTCTCTTGAAAAATGGCGGCGGATTCTGCTTTCACCGGATCTGCTTGTAGCGGCAAAATATCTTTTCGAGCTCTGCTTTGGTCTGCAACAGACTTGAGCTTTTGAGGGTTTTGCTGGTATTTTCTGCCGCTTTTGTGGTTGGCGTAGCGACGCGATCGAGTGTACCCCATCTGCAAGAACTTGCGGGCCATGTCGGCTCCAACAAAATCTTCGCGATCGAGATACTCTAAAAACAAGGAGTAAATTTTGCTGCTGGACTCCCTGGCAATTTCAGGAGTCTTAAATCTCCAGAAAGGCAGAATTTCTCCTTTGTAGGGTTCCACCAACAGCACTCCCTGTTCTCCTTTCCCTACCCGATAAAGTTCCGGGTGCTGTCGAAAGTCGATGTTCTTAAAATCCGCATGGTAGTCGAACTGCTTCATTGGGCGTTTTCTGTTCTATCTGGAACTATAGAAGCCCGCGGTTTACCTTCGTCTGGTTGGGTATAAACCCAGGCCCAAGCAATGAAGACAGCTTGAAAAGGCAGCCTCAACCAATACAGTAATTGGTTGTGGGGAATCCCTTCTATCGGAATGTTGTTGACGGCTTGATTGATATTAGCTGGAAACACGGCAATAAACAAGGCAATTAATCCCCACGCCGCCGCCCTGCTGACAGGAGGAACTAACAACCCAATTCCGCCCAAAATCTCAAAAAAACCGCTGATATAAACCAATGCTTCCGGGTAAGGAAGCTGGGGCGGCACGATTCTGATAAAAGGTGCGGGCACTGTAAAGTGCAGCACGCCTACAATACACATAGCTACTGCGAGGATAACTCGCCAAATTTCTTTTTGACTTTTCATGGGCAATTGGTAATTAATAATTTGTTAACTGGTCCAGAGAATGCTTACACAAAATCGCTATAGCGATCCTAAATCATTTGTGAATTTCTTACTCCCTCCCCTTAGTAAGGGGAGGGCTGGGGTGGGGTAAAAAATTTACGACTCCTGCGAGGATTGCTATATCTGCGATCGAGATTACAAAAACACTCTCGACACAAAAATTCCCGGTTTCCGGGTTTGTGTACTCTTGCTGGTGGCTGAAAGATCTTCTTTAGTAGAAAAACCTGGTTTCTGGGTAAGTCCCAGACAAGTTTTCGCAGCCCCAAACTTGAGGAAGCGAGAACTCGAATCGGAGGTCTGCGGGTTGAGTGCAGAAAACAGATAGCGGGCCTTTTGATACCAAGATTTTAATGTGTAGTTCCCTGCTGCTGTCTCTATCTTCCGGTAGTAAAACCTGATTTGTGGTTTCGGCTCGGGTTCCGGCAGCAGCCCGCGCCAGCGGGGGATTTTCTCGATCGACAAATCCGCCTGGGCTTAACATTAAATCATCAATAGAATTGATGAGTGCGATTGCTGCTAATCTTGACACCAGTTTAAAAAAAAGAATGCAACTGTAGACCCGTACTCCAAACCCATACAGAATAAGTCATCCCCAATTCTTCAATTCTTTAATTCTTTAATCTAAAATCCTATGACCTTGGCTTGCAGGCGATTCCCTGCGGGATAGCTGCGCTCGCGCGTACCTTAATTTGACGTATTAAGACATATTAATGCGAGTATTTTTTGTCAAGGACTTTTAGAATAATTTAATTTTTCGCTTTAAGAATTATGGGTAGAGGCTATTCGGGAACGGTCTGTAATTTTAATTACCGTATAAAATTTGTGTTTTGTCAACCTCCCAAAAATGTTACAATGGATAAAATTATGGAATTTGCTAAAAAGTCGATCGCCATAGCAACTCCCAAACCATCCTGCTTGAATTAAAGATTGTCACCAAGGGCAGGAACTTTTTAGCCACCACATTATTCAAAAAGATTGAGCCTCCCAGCGCTGTGTCATTTTAATCTACACGCAAGCAATCACCGACGACCATGAACACCTCAACCAACAACTCTAAATTTCGCCTAAACCGGATGCTGCGACAATCGCTGTTTGCAGGCATCATTTCCGCAGGAGCTTTGGCCTTCGGAGGGGCGCCCGGTTTGTACGGACAATCCCCAAGCCTCGTTTTCGGAGCCTCCGCCCAAGCTCAAGAGATTAGCAACCAGGAAATTACTAGCTACGCTCGCTCCGTCTTAGCAATAGAACCCAGACGGCAGGGAGCCTCTCAAGAAATTAAAGGCTTAGCAGGAGGCTCGGTGCCCAGAGTAGTGTGCAACGAAACTCAGGAAATCAACCGGCTGTCTGGAAATGTTCGCGGTATTGTAGTAAATTACTGCCAACAAGCTAAAAAAATTATAGAAACTAATGGCTTGACAGTTAGTCGCTTCAACCAGCTCACTTTGCTCCAGCAAGCGAATCCGGCAGTCAAACAGCGAATTCAAGCCGAGCTGCTGCGGCTGCAACAAGCGGGCAATCAATAAGCTTGAGGGTTTGAGTCTTTGGGCCTCTCCCGTTCTATTGTTCGAGTTACTAGACGGTATGGAAAAATATTGGAAAAAAGCGATATCGTATTTAAAAAAGTGCTTGACAAAATGACCCAAATTTGGTAATTAGACAAGAACGGGAGCGGTTTACAGAGATGACTATTGTCCGACTAGGTGTGACACTAGATAAGATAATCCCTCGATTTAACCGTACATTACCGGATATCAACCCAAAAAAGTTTTCTACCCAAACAAAATATGAGGGTTGTGGAAAGACATTACATAGACAGACAGCATCAGCTTTTTCAACGGTTCTCTTGCTTAGGAATGAGAATTAAATAACTTCCACAAGTTTGTGGGATGGGCGTCCCGTCCGTCCTTTTTGGACGGGCGG
>NZ_JANMZH010000854.1:0-1043 GCF_031383065.1 Microcoleus sp. OTE_8_concoct_300
TCTCGGTTAATTCTTTTTTTGCGAATCATAACTGGTTTAACTATGGCTCAACTGCTTGCCCCGTAAAGGTTTCATTCTATTTTACCTTTTTTGGTCTACCCCCTTGACAATTTGCACTTTTTCTTAACTTGTCACAAATGCATAAGGGTCACTCTCAAGGAGTTAAGCATGAATGTCTAAAAATGTATGTCAATGGTATGGGTTTTCGAGCGATAGAGAGAATCAAAGGTGTTCATCATACGACAATAATTAATTGGGTCAAACAGGTGGGAGAACGTCTACCACAGGCTTACGAACCAGACACAATTCCCGAAGTCGGAGAACTAGATGAATTAGAAACATTTATTGGCTCAAAAAAAACAAAATATGGTTGTGTACAGCAGTAGACCACTTCAAACCAGGTATTTTAGAATGGGTTTTAGGAGACCATAGTGCCAAAACATTTAAACCTTTATGGAAGCTTGTTGAGCAATGGAGATGCTATTTTTACGTAACGGACGGTTGGAAAGTTTATCCCATGTTTATGACCGATGGTGACCAAATCATTTGTAAAACTTATATGACAAGAGTTGGTGCGATTCGTTGAAGAGTGAATCACGGTGAAAGTCCGTACATAACTCCTCCAGCCACAAGGCTGAACTCTCGGTCTGATGAGGGTGCAAGCCCCTTCTGCCAGACTCAGGTATGACTCCCTATCTGCCCACACCGACCAAGCTCGATTCTTGGAGAGTGAAGCTGGAAGGCGCAATCAGACATCTAATGTGGGATGACACTGGCGCTAATGGGGAATTCCCATGGTGAAACTGAGCCTAGAAAAGTAACTTATGTCAGAACGGGTCGCAGACCAAAAATCCCGACTCCACTGGAGATAATTCCCGCCGAATTTCTACTCAATATCGGCAATAAGCTGTTCAGCATCTAAAACGCATATTGTATGGTATAATATGATAATTTTCCGAGAAAGTCAATGCCTACTAAAAACTTCCTCAGTTCTGAAACAAAGGAAACTCTGCAACAAGCATTAAAAGACCATGAGCATCCAG
>NZ_JANMZH010000856.1:0-12761 GCF_031383065.1 Microcoleus sp. OTE_8_concoct_300
CTGGATGCTCATGGTCTTTTAATGCTTGTTGCAGAGTTTCCTTTGTTTCAGAACTGAGGAAGTTTTTAGTAGGCATTGACTTTCTCGGAAAATTATCATATTATACCATACAATATGCGTTTTAGATGCTGAACAGCTTAGAAACCCTCAAACGTAGAATGGCGGAAGCTAGGAAGCAACAACAGGAATTAGAGAAAAATTAAATTATCTATGCCGAGGAAGTATCAATATTACAGCCTCGGCATGGGTATAAAAAACACTGATAGTGTAGCGAACGCGGAGTTAGCCCATGAAACGCTCAACTTGGAGAGATGCTGCCATCCATAGCATTGCCAACGCTCTTTTAGAGTACGAAGCTCAATGCTTACTCCTGGGAGAATCAATAGAAGGGAAACTAGCTAAGAAATGGGGGGTATCAAAAGAGCGCTATCCCTTTGGATTTAGAGAATACACACCGTACAGGATATGGCTGCAAGAAGTTGCCAAGATTCCCTATTTCATTAGCACGGGATGACCTGCTGCATCTTATCCGGGGTGGCGTAACGGACTCTCAAGGCGCAACCGAAGATGCAATGCAGTCAGCGACGGACAGCTCAGCTTATTCTAAGCAATAGTCTCGCTTACTGCATTGCTTCGCTCAGAGACGCAGCAGATCGCTAATCTTGTCCTACCGCTACATCACAACCTTTGTGTTTTCTACGTTTACGGCGTTTGCACCTACCGCGGCGGGGATTGCAGATAGGGCAGAGCAAGCGGTTGTTGTGGAGCTTCTTTAATTCCCGTTCCCGACTCCACCCCCCGCGCCAAGTCCTCACCAACACCAACTCCCGCCCTTGTTCCACCGCCGATGCAGGTGATTCGCGCTCCCACTTTGGATTTGTGTTCCCTCAACCGATCGCCGATGAGCAACGTATTTTTATAAATCCTGGGGATCTCAGCCAACTTGATTCTGAAAGAATAGTTGAACTGCTCCAAAACTTTCTAAATCTACCTAAATCTTGAGTAAAGTCTGAGATGGGGAACAGCTTTTCTAGATACCCCTCCTTGAGGCTGTGAGCTATCCACCACCCATGCTGGGGAACTTGCGTTGGCCAGGTAATGATGGATAGCAGTACAAGAATAAAGTTGTAAGTTTTAATGTTAGGGGTGAGGAAGTTCACAGCTTGAGTGGCTGCGGCCGCCATCTCTCAATCACGAGGAAAAGGGGATGGATCAGGCAACTTTAAGGCAAATGGCGATGGCTACGCTTTCACAAGTGGGCATCCAATTTGATGAAGCTAACGTAAAGGCGGAGATTGACGATAACTGGTTTCTTGGTAGCATTGAGCCAACCAATCAACTTTACTTTGTGCATTTGCTAGTTGACGGACAAGGGCGGGAAGAACCGGGGCGACATGGTTGGGTAGAGTTCAATTGGAAAGGAGAGGTGCTCCCGTTGGGATCTGCAGGAACATGATGAATATGGTAACCAAGAAATTGCCAGCAGCAATGATGGGATTGAGTACGATCGCATGAATCCCCCTATCCGTAAGCCCATGCCCATTTGCTATCGACCACTCTTACCCCCTGCCAGCCGCACACCATAAGGGCGGTAGTTAGTGCATATCGCCCTGCCCCAGCGAGTCTCAATCAGCCACCATTTCTGAGAGAAATGTCAGGGGATTGCTCATATCAGCAGCGAAACCAAGGATGGCGCGATCTCGATGTTCGTAGATTAAATCTCCCCGAGCATTAAACAAGAAAGTTGCGCCTCGTTGAGTGAGATAAGCAGCATTGGGAACATAGGTTTTCCAATGACTTAGCACTTCTCCCATATTCCGCAGCCGCAAGGTTGCCAATTCAAACGGACGCTGGAAACCCTTGCCGCCTGCCCACCGGAAAGTGGAGCCTCTGAGGGCTGGAAGAGGGAAAGCCTGAATAATTTCATCATCACCAATTAATTGAGGTGCTTTTGCGTCGCCTCGATACCCTCTCCATACTTCTGCCAGAGTGCCAGGGCTACCAATCCCCGCACACATGAACAATAGATTGAGGTAAGCATTCATAGCAGCCGATAAACCGGGTAGTTTTAACGATAAACCTGGATACAGGTCAAGTTTGTGGTGCAGTTGGGCACTTGGATCTACAAACAAACAGTCGGCAGGAAATCCTGTATAACCACAGAATCGCTGACCCGATGAGCGTGAGCCAATTCCCACAGCTCGGATTGCTATCCCTTGGGTTTCCAGCCGTTGAGCGTCCCGCTGCAACCACCAAGCATATTCAAGGCTGTCGAAATCTCCCAATTGTGGCAAGAACAGCACCAATTGCCTCATAGAGGATTCGCAACCGTTCAAGATGGGTAAAACGGCTCCATCACTCACCCGTTGGCGTTCGGTTTGGCTCAAGAGGGTATGGATATTCATCGGCTAATTATCTATTGAGGAATTGGGAAAGTAGAAAATCATCAGTTGTTGGACAGATGGTTTACTCACATCAAATCGGGCGGCTACTTTCGGAATTGATGTATCACCTGGTTGAGATGCTTTAACTCTTTTTTCACGAAATTCGAGCGAATCAGGGCAGCACCGGTGGAATTTGCCGTAGCTGAACAGACACCTCCATTCTCTAACGACCCAGTGCCACCTGCTTGAGAATGGCGAGTAAGGTGTTATGCAAAAACAAGAAGTAATAGATACCGAAAGCAGCCAAGCCCCCTAAAAGCATTCCTGGATCTCGCAGAAGCTTGGCTATACCAATGAAAGCACCAAGGAAAATTGACACAACGATAGCGGTTTGAGGGTCGAACATGAGGAAAAAGACTCCTTTCTCTGAATGTGTTGCAATCCAGCATAGGTGGTCTGCCCAAGCGTCAGAGGCAATGCGATCCAGATTTGAAGTTTTATTAAGCTTTGCGGTAAATGCCGCCTGCCTTATCCGTGCAAAGCAATTCCCCTTTGTGCCACGCCCAGCCGTGCAAATTACCGCTAGCTGACACTCCTAAACGAGCGTGCTTCCCACAGCGATTTGTTGTAGGCAACCAATTGCTTTCTGAGCAATGGGTCATTTTTTGCCTCCATTTGGCACGTCCACAGAACCATCCCAATCCAAGAAAAACCCACTTTGTGCCAAACTAAGTTTGTTTTTAATCTCTGCTCTTCTGCCTTCTTAAGTTGTGGGTAAGTGCCATCCAACTTGGCTTGCTTCAGAAGTTGAGTGTACTGCTTACCTACTTGCCTCCACTTTTTCATCGGAACCTCATAGTAGGGTTCCAGGCATACAGAGAAAGAACCATCCACATCTTCTTTTAAAGTTTCTGCAAATAAATCATAGGCTGATTGAAATGGATATTGTCTCAGGCTACCTTGGTGAAAAAATTTGTACGAAGAATGGGCGGATGCCCGGCGGAAATGCTCCACAGAAATCGTGTTTTGAAGTTCGGTGTGGAGTCTTTTGACATATTTTTCGGCAACTTCGCAAAGCTCCCACCGGGCTTTGTACTCATTAACGCAGCAGCTCATTAACTCCGCTTTTCGTTGAGAAATCTCTTGCCGTTTTACAGCTTCCTCAACTGGGTAATAGTCCTGAACAAGCCACTTTGATTTCCAGCACTCAGCCAAAAGAATCTGGGTTTGTCTTGCTTTGTGCCATTCCTCTATCTGAGCTGGTGTCTTAGCTTGCTGTAGGAGGTGCTCGCTGGGTAAGCTAGCTATAAGTTGGGCAATTTGCTCATCTATTTCAGGGATTTTTTGATTCATTAGGTAATTCGGGATGAAGTGGAGGACTTCGGACGGCACAGACTAGGGGGGGATTGCGGGCGAGCGAGGAGACAGCGATGGCTCCGCCCCGGCTTACGCCTACGCATTCGGGGAGTTGGGGCATGGCGTGTTGGGGTTTGGGTTTGGGTTTAGTTTCTCCCAGAATTAGGTAGCATCAAAAAAGGAATTGCTATTTTTGATAGCTTCGGTGATGTTTTTAAGTTCTTGCTCAATGCGGTCATATCCGTTGTACGACGAACTGATATTTGGTCCCAATTGACGATCTATATCGACTTCAAAACTTTTTTGATACCTGCGGTTTGCCATATCCGAATAAGTTAAGTTTATCTCAAATGGGGGCAATTCCTGCCTGCCAAGCATTATCCCATGAACATCAAAAAATAAAGGAAATTGTTCGGAAATAATAGGAATCTGTAGAAAAAGCTTTTCCTCTAAATTTGAAGTAAATATTTTTGGTAGCGCGTCAATTTTAATAGAAACATTAATTGCAGCGGCGGCGTTCAAGACAACGATACCTAGTTGAACAACTCCACTATTTCCAGGCTTCAGACGGACAATGTGGCTGAGTAACGGTGTTCTTAATCCCCGTCGAGCATGAATGGCTTCGACGATAAAGTGACCGGCTGGAACAGTATGCGCTCCAGCCCTAATGTAGTAACGGTGGTCGTTAGCCATGTGCGGGCCTATTTCGCTTTCACCAAAGCCAATTAGAAATACAGCCTTTCCCTGTTCAATATTCATGCAATTGCTGCTATTTTCAATGCTGTGTATCACATAACAAGATTTAGGCATTACTTGTGAAATTGCCTGATCGATCCAATCCCGTCGAGACTGCCGTCCTTGCTGCCCCACGCTCAGAGATATTCCTCCATCAGGCTGACCGTTCCCATCTACTCCGACAACAAACAATCCACCCCCACTATTCCAAAACCCCGAAGCAGCTTTGGCAATCTTATCGCCGAGTTCTTTATCGTTTTTAATTGCACTGCTTTTGTACTCGTGTCGGTCATCTTCGGCATTCGGCAGAAACTCTGATAAATCTTGGTCTTCGAGTTCGAGAATATCGTTAGGCTTGGTAGGGTCAAACATTCAAGGTACCTTGAGGATAAAATGAACAAATTCAACAAACTAGCGTAGTTGTAGGAGCGATCGCACTTTTGCTCAGTTAATCCCATCTGGCAAGTACAAGTCATCACCTGGTAATCTCCTGCCCGTAATCTCTTGCCGGTTCTCCAACATAACTGACTCAAAAGATTCACTAAACCGCAAATTGTACTCTGGTTCAGTACGCTTGATGCTGAATGCTGCGTCAGCCCGCCGTTCGATAGATTCTGCCATGCTGGCTTGAACCAAAGCTTGAGCTTTTACATTGCCTTTGCTTACTTCATGCAACCAATATGCTGTAGCTAATGCAATGGGAATAGGCTTGATTAATTGAGCGTTGCCTTCAACTGGAATGCTTTGAGCTTGTGTAAAATTATATCCGCCAAAAGGCAGAGCTAAAGCCGATTTCCCAGTGATGAACCGGGTCAATGCACTACCCTTCTTATCCACCGCATTCATAACTCCAATCGCATCGACTTTGTAGCCGCCGTCGGGTAGTTGATAAACATCAAGCGGAATCGCACCTAAAAGGATGGTGGCGGAAATAGCTTTAACTGTCATTTGTTACTTCAAATAAATTACAATTGCCAGAGATTAGCCTATTTTTGACTAATTAATCAACCATATCTCTGAGCAAATAATTTAGTTGGCGGACTACCGAACCCAGTAAGTACGGTTAACTGTACTGATGCACTACTCGCATCAAGCGGTTGCCCGGTCGAGAGAGTGCTTTTCCGAAGTAGCGCTGTCGCCTGCCATCTCGCCGACCACAAACTTCTAGTTGTATAATAAAAATTACACTTGTACAAAACGCAGTAGGTTTTTGTAAAAAGATTAATTGAAATAAATATGAGCAGTGCAGGAAAAAGGTCTAGCCTTGGAGATGAATATCAACTGCGTGTAGCGCTGCACTGGCTGATTCGACTTTTAGAAGACAATACTATTCAAAGCATTCAAGTAAACTCAACGGGGGTACCAGGGGAAAATTCTTCGGTGACAGTAGATGATATTGTTGTTCTCTACAAAAATGGTCATGCTTGTTTTATTCAAGCGAAGAAGAATCAAACTAACCATAAAGCGTGGTCATTTTCAGACCAGGTGTTAAAGGATGAGTTATGCAAAGCTCGCGACCAGCTAGAGTCAAGAGCTAACTCCAAAGTTAAGTTTTACTCTCGCTCCCCATTTGGCGATTTTGCAAGTTTAGTTGAAAATTGTGGATATTTTCCCGAATACTCGGCTTTTCATCGCGAGGCAGACCAAAATCAGAGAGAATCATTAAAAGCCCTTGCACAAATTTTAGGACGTACCGAAGAGACTACCTATTCTCTAGTTAACAAAATCAGCTTTGGCTCACCTCAAGGATTCGAGGAATGGGATCGTCAAAACAAGTCAGATTTGGATCGACTCGTACCAATGTCAAATCTGGCAATGCCCCTACTAGAACGTTATTTGGTGAGTCACGAAACCAATTTAAGAGATGCAAAATACACTATCATCCGCTCAGATGTATTAGCTACATTAGCCGAAGCAGGAATCAGTCCTACACCAAAACGCACTGAAGCTGAAATTCTTGCAGCATTCAAACAAGCTTCAAGTATTGGGCGAAAATGGTTACGCACCATAGACGGTAAACCTATTCCTCGTTCCGAGTTACCGAAAGTAATCGAATTAATTGAGCAGGGAAGTCAAAGCATTCTACTCACAGACCGTCCCGGTAGCGGTAAAACTTGCTTGTTACTCGACCTTGTAGATTACATTGAGCGCGATAAAGAGTCAGCTTGGGGGCTTTTATTTATTAAAGGAGACCACTTTACAAATGCCGAAAGCGAACACAACTTAGTAGTGAATGGCTTACCCGAAGATATTGTGGGTCAATGTGCTCGTCTGACAGAATTTCGCCGAACTGTCGTGATAATTGATTCCCTAGATAGTTTGTCACTAAGTCGTCAACATGATGCGCTCAAGGTTTTTCTAAGAATTATCGACCGTCTGGAAAAAATAGAGGGAGTAACTATTATTACAGCTTGCCGCAATTTTGACTTAGAGTATGATCCCTTACTTCGAGGTCGTTCTTGGCAACACAAAGTCAACTTACAACCACTTGATTTTGATGCTGAAGTTAAGCCTTTCTTAATCAACTGGAATGTTGATATTTCCAATATAACTCCTGAACTTCGGACATTGTTGCAAATACCTCAAAACTTGCGGATTTACGAGAAACTGGCAAAACTTGATGTTCCGTTGCAACCTGCATCTGCCTACGAACTGTACAACAGTTTTCTTGAGGAAGTCGTAGTCAAAAAACAAGCCCTTGGTACTGAGGCTATTGTTGCCTTGCAAAATATGGCTGAAAAGTTAATGCAACAGCGGACAAAGCAGTACCCTAAGATATCTTTTGGAACCAACGAAGATATTGTGAGGCACTTGATTAGCCAGGAGGTGCTACTAGAAAGTTCGCCTAGTCTTTTGGAATTCAGTCATCAAACTTTAGCAGAATGTATTACCGTTCGAGCTGCGTTAGCTAACGGTCAAACTTTAGCGCAATTTATTCTCGCTCATCCTCAGCTACCTTTTATTCGTCCAGCAGTTAGAGCATTTTTCTTTCACCTGCGTGCTTCTCAACCCGACATATTTAGGCGACAGGTGTGGGAGGTGCTGTCCTATGAGGGAATTGCTTATCATGTTCAGCGTCTTATTTGCGAATCTTTTTCCGAAATATCACCCGTAGATGAAGATTGGCGATTGCTGCGTAGAATTTTCCAAAACTTCCCAGATTTATTTCGACGTTTGTTGTGGCGAGTAAAAAATCGAACTTGGTTCGATATTCTCACGAAGCAGTGGTTTCCTGAAGTTCTATTAACAACAGAACGGGAAACTTGGTTGCTTGAGTTTGTTCGGCATCTGAACGTGTGGATGAATGTATACCCTGTAGAAGTCGTGGCATTTTGGAGGGAAGCAATCAAGATACCATGGGCGAATGAGCAAAATGTCGCAAATACCATTAGCTTTAGGTTAAACAATTTTGAAGCTTGGAATACTGATGGTATCCGTGAAATACTGGAACAGCTAATTGAAAATGTTAATGCTGAACATAACCCTGTTGGCGAATCTCTTAGTCAATGGGTGCAAGCAACAAATTCTGGAGATGACTTGTTGTGGAGGTACATTACCAAAAATATTTCAACCGAAGATGTAGATAATTGTAATTTAGGGGAACTGCGTTGTATGCCTCGTAATTTCCACAAAGATGACTTTCTAGAAGTACGCCTTTGTCAGTCCGATATATTATTTGATTTAGTTTTAGGTGAATTGGAATCTTGGAGCGCTACGAGATATAGAGAAGGTAGAGGGTATGACCATTTTTTACGCAAGACATCATGGTTAGTAAGACACAGTAGTAGTAATTACATCCTTCCTGGTGATGACCTTAACGTCTTACTGAATGTTGTGGAGAAGGCGCTTAAACATCGCGTTCGCCAAAACAACGCTTGGTGGCTGGAAAATGAATCTCGGTTGCAAAACTCTCAAGAATTAGCTATACGTTACTTTGTCATTGAAGCTTATCAAGAAAATATTTGTGATTCCTGCTCTATTTGTGGAATAGAAAGCCTGTTACAAGATGAGCAACTTTTTCGCCATAGTGATTTAAGTCACGAACTAGGTAAACTAATGCACATGGCTTACCCCAAACTCTCACAATCAGCGCGAGAAGCTAATCAAACAATGATTTTGTTGCTTGTGTCAGAGCGAAAGGAATATGAAAAAGAATATTCTTTTGGGGTGTACCGCGATCTATTCTATTTATGCCTTTCTATTCCATCCATCTTCCGAAACGAAAAAAATCAGGAATTTATTGATAATGGAAAAGCTTATTTTGGTTCCACCAGTTCTGAACCTAATATTTCTCTGCGCGGGGGATTGATAATGCCACCGCTATCTCCACAAGACTTGCTCAAGCTATCAGATCGAGGCATCTTTCAGTTACTGCGTTATTACCAAACACATCGAAGCCGAAATAGATTTGATTTTGATATAGTAGATAGGTTGGGTGGATTTAGTGAGGTTAAAAGCGTATTGCGCGATGCTTGCTCCTTAAACCCTGGACGTTTCGTAGTTTTATTTACCCGTTTTATCGAAGAAAACCTGCACAAAGATTATATATACAATATTGTAAAGGGAGTCGCGCTTCATCTGCGTTATCGTTTTGGTAACTTAAGACCAACACAGCAATGGGAACCGATAGAACCCCTTCCCGAACAAGAAACACTCGCAGCTACTTTGCTCAATTGGCTGGAACGCTATGGGATTATCTGGGAAGACGGTAATACAGTTAGTGAAGCCTTAGAAGTTTGCTGTGAAGTATTAATTGATTCTGAGTCAGCCGAACGCTTATCATTATTGCTATTTTGGCTATACGGGAAATATTTGAGCGATAAAGACATCAGACAAAATAACCAAGATATCGTTTCCGCCGCTTTTTTTAATTCGATACATGGTGTTGCAGCACAAAGCGCAATAAGGCTCTGCAATCGATTATTAGAAAAAGAACAGCCTGTCCCTGAATTGCTGTTGTTATTACTGCGTAACGTTGCAAGCGATACAGCAATTTATGTCCGCATTCCTGTTCTTCAACATCTTCCTTTCCTAATGTACAAAAAGCCTGATTTGGGATGGCAACTGTTAGCGGATATTTTTAAAGAACCGCAATCCCATTTATGGGAATATACAGGGAGGTGTTTGTATAATCAGTATCAAAACAATTTTGGCAGAGTTGCGCCTTACTTAAACCGTCTTTTGCACGAGGGAATAGGAGAAACTAGCAGTATTTGGGGACGACTTTCTACATTAGCCAGCTTGGCTGGACATATCAGTCAGCCACAATTATTTGAAGCATTGAAAAAAAACAACAGTCATGCCGCATTACTGGGAATAACTCAAGTATTTACAGCTAATTTAAACTTACAAGAACATACGTCCAAGTGTATCTCTGGACTATTGGCTGTTTTAGAGCAGGAAAATTTATCTGATAACATTATTAGAGAAATAGATGAAGGTTTTGAACACAATAAAATAACTTTGATTCCTCCTAAGTTTGCTTTTGCTTTTATTGAAGCACTTCCAGCATCCACAAGTGAGTTTGATTTTCAGGGCTTTCTTAAATGGTTAGGTTATGAATCATGTCGGAATTCGTTATTTGTACTGGAATTAACTGAGGCATTAGCCCAAAAATTAGAAACGATAAATGCGAGTCAACTATGGCAAACGCAACCATTAATTTCAGCATTAAACGAAATTTTACGGGAAGCAGATGAAACCGATGATCCACAACTAATCCAGCGTGCTATTAACCTACAAGACCGTTTTTTGAGATTGGGTGTATACGGGATGGAGGATTTACTTGATAGGGCTGGACAAGACTAATTAAACTCCCTACTACATATAGGCATTGAGCCGAGATATGTGTAAAAAAGTGCAAGATAAACCACCCAAGCCTTACCAAATCTAAGTTTCAGTAATACCAAACAGCAGAGAGATAGCCTGTTCCCAAGGTTGAGGAACATTCTTCGGTGTATAGCCGAGATAACGGCTTTCCGAGGACATGAGGTAAATAAAGGTTAAGAAACACCCGGTAGAGACTGAATTATTGGAATCAAAACGCCAGCACCCCATTAGCTTTTACTTAGATTTTATGAAGTGGCGCTGGAGAGATTCGGACAAAGATTCAACATTCGCCGCCCATGAAGAGGGTATCTCTTTACGAGAGATGGCATAGCCATCAGGTGCGTCCCTCCATGCAGCTATAAGAACTGGGAGGAGTTGTGCGATTTCGTATGCCGTAATATCATCCTTTGGTTGAAAGGTGTATGTCTGTTCAGACCGGAACGACTCTGTTGTGCGAGTGAAACTCATAGCCAATTTCCATAGATAATTCAAAGAACTTTTTAAATGTAGCGGTCGGTAAAAAAAATCGATTAGAACATACCGCTCGACGAGAGTACGGTTATCCGACTCGGGCAAGTGTCCAGCAAACAAAGTACGCACGGTGGGTGACTATCTCATTCTTGTGGTTTTTCGTTCTATTACTTGTCACGAACCCAAAATAATAAGGCGGTCATTAATTGACCGTCTCTCATAAATATAAGCGAGTATTTCCTCGCAAAAGGCAGATAAATTAATTTTCTGCCATTGTGTCTAAGTTATTACCCTTATCACCATCCGGGTTCGTGCGAAGAAATTCTTTACCATCCTGACGGTGGACAACGTGTACCCCCTCGATTTTGCCTCCTTCAGTCATCTCGATAGCTTTTTCTACAGGGGTAAACTTTTGGTTGCCATCTAACAGAACATGACTGATGTTGCCATTTTCGTCTTCTCTTGCATTAACAATTCGTCTATTACCAGCCATTTTTTCTCCTTTGGTGAACTTTATCAACCCTAACGAATATCAGAAAACATAAATTAGAAAACACCGTCTCACTAGAGTACGGTTATCCTACCTGGGTAATTATTTAGTCATTCGCTAAGGGGAGTTAAATATTATCCCTAAGAGATAGTTGAGTTAATAGGGCAGCAGCTCGCACGATTAAGAATTGTAACAAATCTAGAGATGAGAACTTCTGGCTTGAGGGGGGAAAGCAACCGTCATTCGATTTGGGATGCGTGACTTTAATCCTTGCATCCCAAATCTAAAATCTAAAATCTAAAATCTAAAATCTAAAATTGCTCGTCACCAATCGGGAATTTCTTCAGGCTCCGAGTCTGCTTGGGCTTGTGACAGTTGGTGGGGGAGCAACGGATTTTCTGAGGTTGGGGGAGCTATGTCAGGATATATAATTTTCCTGACGTAGGAAAGGGTAGAGAGTGCGGAGACGGCTCCCCTTACTTGGTCGGGCCGCACTTCTAAGTATTTTTGCAATTGCTCTAAGTTGCGGTGGCCGCTGATTTCTTGAATAATCCGCAATGGGATACCCGCGTTGCTCATCTGAGTAAGTGCTGACCTTCTGAGGCTGTGGGTGGAAGCGCCGATGATGCCAACTTTTTCGCAGGCTTCTTGGAATAGATGAGAGGCGGCTTCCGGGTTTGCGTGCTTCCAGCGGTGATTGAGGTGGCGACTGGGGAACAGGTAGGGGTGTTCGGGATGTTTGTAGGTTTCTAACAGCAGCCTCAACTCTTGAATGATCGGGATAGTGCGGGTGCCGAGCTTGCCTTTGGTGTTGCCTTTACGGATGATCATTTCGGAGCGGATGACGCCCGCCGGGGTGAAAACATCGATGACTTTCAAGCTGCACGCTTCGGCAATACGACAGGCGGTGTAGAGACAAATTCCGAAGAGGGCGCGGTCGCGATCGCTTTGCAAACCTTCGTTGAACAAGAGTTCGATTTCCTCTTGAGTGAATATCTTGGCCTGCCCGTGTCCCTCTATTTTCATCTTGGTGTATACTCGACCCGACGCTCCAAAGTCTTGCATACTTACTGCATTACTGCATCCGTCGGGGGTATTTCTTAATGCGGCGGGTGAGCGGGATCAAGGGTTTGGTTCGGGCGATCGCTCCGGGTTGTTGATATGTTTGGTTAAGGATACAAGTGCTGCGGTTGATAGGAATAGATATGTGTTTGTACCGCTTCCAGAGCGTCAATATTTAGTTGGGCGGTATGCAATAGTGATGGGAATAACATATAGCCCCTACCTATTTACTATCCTCAAAACGCTCACGCCCAATATGCACCTGCCACTCAACTACTTTGGTAGATTCTGCTAACATACCATCCCGCGCACGGGGGCTGCTGTTAACAATTGTTTGAGCCTCGGACACACTTTCTGCCTGAATTACCCAAAGCCCCGTTCCATCAGGAGGAAAAAACGGGCTTTATTCACAGTAGTATTCCTTTTTCGTGTTG
>NZ_JANMZH010000860.1:0-11092 GCF_031383065.1 Microcoleus sp. OTE_8_concoct_300
CTGGATGCTCATGGTCTTTTAATGCTTGTTGCAGAGTTTCCTTTGTTTCAGAACTGAGGAAGTTTTTAGTAGGCATTGACTTTCTCGGAAAATTATCATATTATACCATACAATATGCGTTTTAGATGCTGAACAGCTTAACATTCCTGGCAACGCTAGGGTCGTACCTGAGTTAAAAAGTTACCAATTACCAATTACCAATTCCCCACTGCCGAAGTGTATTTCATCCAACTCAACTAATTTCCTCCTCAATTTCCGCATGATATCTCGGACACGACCAATTGCTCGGCAGCAAAGAAGGCCATCCCTCCCGCAGCGCTTCCAAACAAACAACACGCACAGTTAATTGACAGTCAAGCAGTTCTACACCAGCTTTTTCAACTTGCTTTTTGCCAATTTTTAAAATCGATTCATCGCTAAATTCAAAGGTTTTGTGACACTGAATACAAACCAGATGGTGGTGGTGGTGCAATTCCCGCAAATTCAGTTCGTAATGTTTGTGTCCTTCTGCTAATTCTAGTTCACGCAGAATCCCAATCCTTGCTAATAAATGCAGGGTTCGGTAGACAGTAGATAAGCCAATTCTTTCTCCTTGATTCTGCAAAGTCTTGTATAATTCTTCCGCACTCAAATGATTTCCTTGCCGCAGACTTTGAAAGACGCTCAAAATAGTTTCTCGCTGGGGAGTCAGGCGGCAGCCTCTCTGATTGAGTTCGACTTTGAGTGAGTTAGCGCTGTATAAATTCATGTCGTAAAAAATAAAAAAGTTGAACGGGAATTTTACTGGATTATCTGTTTTGCCTCCCGCACCAACGCCCAAGCCGAGTCTGGTTAGGTTTGGCAACAGGATTAAGCGTTGTTAGTACATGGGCAATTCTGGGTTGAAGCGGGAAAGCTCAAATAGGGTATGGGCTCGCGCCCAGAGGACGATGAGGCCGGCGTGGGCGAGGTGGCTACCGAGCAAACGGCCGTCCAGGTTGGTTAAGCGGGCGTTGCGGGCCCACCAGGGAAAAGATTCTCCTTCGGCTGGGAAGGATTTTGTGGCCTTGCTTGTCACGGCGATTTACCTCTTGAGAAAGATGTCTGTTGAGTTTTAAGCGCTTGCAGGTTATTGATATAAATAATCAACAATTTTAGTAGTTTCGTCAAGGGGTATTTGATAAAAATTTTCACTAATCTGAGTTCAAATATGTCACTGAATAGTAAAAAACATTGTGATATCAAGCTTATGACTGTTTTGGGCGCTCTCTCGGAAGTTGGCTTCCCGTTAGGAAAAATAGCACCTCAAGGAAGAATTCAGAATTTATTGATAAAGAGTATTATTAAGGCTAGAGTATTGTTTAAGTAGCTATTTAATCCTCTGAGAAAAGAGAAGGTGGAAACAGAAATCCGGTACTTTCCTCTGGCCAAGCTTCTATAAAAGTGGGGTTACCGGGGGTGCGGGATTGTTTTTTTCAGAATCAAGAGAGTTAATGCCTACTTGTTGACATATTCATAGAGACCTCGCGGTAAGTGGGAAACGAGCGCGTCTTTAGACCTGATAGGAAAGCGACTCGTGGGATTTTAATCCCCTTCGTATTTTGCTAGAATGCAGAATGCAAGTAGGAATAATCATCTATAGCCTTTCTCAGTAACATGAGGTGCTCTCGCGGGCATAGGGCATAGGGCATAGGGCATAGGGCATAGGGCATAGGGCATAGGGCATAGGGCATAGGGCATACCTCACTTTTTTGAGAACCGCTATACGTGTTGAACCATCCCTAGTAAGGCGAAATCCCGGCTACTTAGTACGCCTATTGAGAGGCAACACAAAAAGAGCAAGTAATTGCAGGGTGGGGAGCGTACAGTATTTGGCAAGCGTGATGAACTCGGAAAGCATATTAAAAGTAAGGGTTATTGCAGCATCGAAAGATAGTTGTTTTGAGCGTAAGGAGGTAGATTGACAATGCCTTTGAAGGTCAGATTCTGGTCTCTTCAAGAATCGAGTGTTTCTTCAGACCGCTTGAGTGTCAACTCAAACTCCAAACAACAAAGCCTGAGAGCAAATGCTTTCAGGCTTTTATAGCGGGATTTTTAACTGCTTGTTGCATCTGGCGCGCTAGCTCAAGCAGAGGATTTGGTTTCCTCAGCTACTTGCTCGTTGTTGGGCAACTCCAGGCAATAACCCGCCCCGTATACGGTTTTGATGTACCGAGGATGGCGGGGATCGGGTTCCATTTTTGTTCTCAGGTGTCTGATGTGTACGCGAATAGTTTCGATGTCGTCGTCGGGGTCGTAACCCCAGACTTCTTTGAGAATTTCGCTGGGAGAGACTGTCTGACCGTGGCGCTGGAGCAAGCAGTGCAGCAACTCGAACTCTAGGTGAGTTAGTTTGACTGTCTGAACGTACCAAACAGCTTCAAACCTTTCGGGGACAAGGGTCAGGGGGCCGTAATTCAGGATTTCTGAGTGTTTGGCAGCTTGGGGGATGCGGTCTGTGCGCCTCAGCAAGGCTCGCACTCGCGCCAGCATCTCTTCTAGTTCAAAGGGTTTGGTCAGATAATCGTCGGCGCCGGAGTTGAAGCCTTCTACTTTGTCTTGAGTTTGACTTAAGGCGGTCAACATCAAGACGGGAATGTCGGCTGTGCGTTCGTCGCGCCGCAACCGCTGACACACTGTGAATCCGTCTACTCTAGGCAGCATCAGGTCTAGCATGATCAGGTCGGGCAGCAGTTGTATGGCCAGTGCCTGACCTTTGATGCCGTCTTCGGCCTGGGTGACTTCGTAGCCAGCCATTTCTAGGTTGACGGCTACGAGTTCGGCGATCGCCGCGTCATCATCAATAACAAGTATCCGAGGCATCATTATTTATCTCACCGCTAACCAGATGGGGGAGGCTACAGCCTTCTGGGGGTTCCAGGTAACTTTAACAAGCAATTTTTTAATTTTAAGCTTCATTTAAGAATTATAAGGTTGATTAAGAACTTTTTGAGCTATGTAAAAATTGTTGTATTAATTATAAGCGCCTTCAGTGGCTATCAGAAAGACTGTTCGCCAGAAATCTGGGCTGGGGTTGATTTTTAGTTTGCGGGCGCGATTTCTGTGGCGACGATTGATGATGGGATTTGAGATTTTAGAGGCATCCTGGGTTTGTTTGCTGGTAGTGGGTCATCGCCCCTCTTCTCGATCGACACCTTTGCGGGCCTGACTACCAGCAACTTCGGCTCTCTGCGAGTTACATATTTTCGACGATCGCCCACTCTACAACTTGTGATTTATAAACTTGGTGATGTTGAGAAAAATTTTGTTTTTTTTGAGGGTTAGCCCTTGCTTTTTTTAGCTATTGACTGTATTATTAAATAATAGAAATCTAACTATTTATTTTCAAAAAAAGCACTATTCCCATTATTAAATAATATCATACAAATGTCAAAGAGTCTATCCCAAAACCCTAAAATTTTGGGCCGATTTGGGAAAATCAGCCAATTTTTTTTTTCCTCAGAAGCAGTGAAAGCAGGGAAATAATCTGTAACCATAGCCGACACAACTACTGAGAAAGAGTTGATTATTGAGCCGACTGAGTATTTTTTGGGGAAACTGTCGCCTGAGAGCCTAATTTTTGGAAATAAAGACGGCCGATGGTGGCTAAGAATATTGTGTAAGCAGCCGCTTGGACGAGATAAAGTCGATCTCTGTATCCAAACAGTGTTTTGAGAATCACTCCCGGAAATTGCCGATCGGGCAAACTGGACGCTGCATTCCACACCATCGGGCCTAAGATACAAGAGTGGACTGGTGCGAGGCGATCGTAATAAAAACAAATCGCTGCATACTTGCTATTCATCTGCGACAAAATCCCAGCGGCTTGATCGAAATGTTTCAGCGCCGATACTGCCAAACCTGCTACGATTAACAGCAACAAAATCCCCATAAACTTGAAAAACAGGCGGATATCAATTTTTACGCCCCACTTGAACAGTAGTGCCCCAATTATTGCCGCCCCAGTCAAACCGCCCAAAGCTCCCAAAGCCGGACTCACACCTTGTTGAAACTGAGCGCTGACAAATAAAACTGTTTCAAAACCTTCGCGCAGTACCGCAATAAAAATTAAGCCAAATACGCCCCAGCCAGCATTGGTATTTTCTGTCAAAGCTGCTGTAACGGCTCCTTCAACTTCAGCTTTGAGAAAGCGCGCTTGCTGAGTCATCCAAATTAGCATCCAGCTTAGCATTGCGATCGCCACAATTCCCAGCACGCCCTCTAATAGCTGTTTAATTACTGGTGCGTAAGGCTGCTCGGATGTTGATAGTGCTGCGAGCAATCCATTGAATATAACACCCACAATACCGCTAGCAGCAATGCCGCCTGCGACACCGGCATAAACCCAAGAATTGAGGTGACTTTGCTCGGCTTTTTTCAAGCAAGCTAGTACAATTCCGACGACTAAGGCGGCTTCTACGCCTTCGCGCAGGGTAACTAAAAAAGTCGGTAACGCTTCACTAAAATTCATTTTTTATAATTATGGGGTATGGGGTATGGGGCATATACATGGGGCATTGGTCACTGGTAATTGGAAATAACAACTAACAACTAACAACTAACAACTAACCAATCACCAATCATCAATCGACACTTCGGACAGTTTTTGATTGCCAACCTGAGAATAAGGGTTTCAGGGCGCTCCAGCTGCAAGCAACGCTTAGGAAGTACACTATCAGGCGAAGTGAAAATCAAGGGTGTGATGCTACGAAATAAAAACGCAAGCGGGGGCGGAGGGACGCAGACCTCAGAAACCCGGTTTCTTCCTAGATTTCTCATGACTCGTCGCAAAATTCGTAGAAACCGGGTTTCTAGCCCCCCGATGGGCAATGAAACTGTCCGAAGTATTGACTAATAACAACTAACTAATGATTAAATCAACTATAATCCCGCAGCATTTTTTTCAGTTCTACTTGGTGCAATTCTTCTTGTCCAATCAGATTGCGGGCATATTCTTCCAAATAAACGCTGGAGTCTGTCACGACTTCAAGTAAAGATTTATACTTCTTGAGCGCTTTTTTCTCGTGATTTAAACTTTCTTCCAACAAGTCTTTCACGGCGTGTTTGTAGGTTTCTTCGATGGGAGCTATTTTCTGACTGGGATGCCCCTCTAAACCGGTGAGAATTTCTCCTGCTTGTTGGGCGTGGAGTAGGGATTCCGTTGCTTGTGCTTTAAAAAACTGCACGATGGGAATCCGGTTTGGCCCTGTCACCATTAGTGAATAGTGGGTGTAGCGCACGACACCTGCTAGTTCCCATTCCATGATGGTGCATAGCAGTTCTTGGGTTTTTTTTTCGTCAAGTTCTTTCATTTGTTGTTTTAGATGTAGAATGCCTTAGAGGGCGTTGTTTATAATATCACATTTAAGTTAAAAATGAAAAGTAAGGTGCTGATGGCGCACCTTACCGGAGAGATGTTGTATGTGAGTTACGGGTTAACTTCTAAGGTTCCAATAGGAGCAAACACTACAGTAAATTTAGCGACTGGTGCTGCACTGTTGCTGCTAGTTTCGGAAGATTTGAGCAGATTTGGCAAAGGAGTTTCTGGGATGTAATCCTTGGCTGGTTGATTGAGGGGCTCGAAATTGCCGATCGCTCCATCTTGACTGACGCTGACCGTATAGACTAGATTTTGAGTGAAGGTAGGGCTAGTTTGCCAACTTCGATCGATGTGATCGTAGAGTTTTAGAGCTAACTCATGTAGTTTTAGGCGATCGATAATTTCTGCTGTCTGATTAGTTCCATCCACCGCCTGAACTTCCTGCTAGCCTGCGGATACAGGTACAGCTTGGACAGTCTCATCTTTAGGGCTACTCGCCATAGCCGTTTCAGTAGACATATTAGTGAAAGGTACAACCTCTGAAGACTTGTGAAACAGCTTTTTTTAGCTGTCAAGAGCTAAATAGGAATTATTTGCAGCCGGAAGCGCACTGCTACTGGCAATAGCTGGTTGGGCCAGCCCCTTAGCAACAGCATTAGCAACAGCATTAACGGGACTTTGCCCCTCGATTGTGAAAGACTTGACATGAAAACCGGGAAACTTTTCTTTTTGGCTAACGCGTCACATGGCGATGGGAAAAGTCATAAAGAAAAGAGTCAAAACTCCGATACAGTAATGCGTACATTGCACCCATGCCGTGAATGGTTCTTATCCATCGTTGCCAAGGGCTCGGATGCAGTAGGTTAACTAGAGGTAAAAACTGAAATAAACCAGCGGAGAAAAAGCTCAGTCCGTAGACAGAAACTTGAGCGATATCTAACTGTTTGGGAAATTCAGATGGAACTACATCGGTAGTTGAGTCTTCGGTTGAGTGTTGCACCACTGGCAAACCTCCTGTAGGTTGTCCGGAAAATTACTTGAGAATAAGTGCATTAGTATTTTGAATTTCTTGATAATGCACCTCGTTCGGGCATAGCCGATCGCACATTGGCGCGGGCAACAACTGCAAACCTACTGCTAACTATATTCAATCGCAATAATTTGGGCTTTTTCCTTTCTAGAACACGCAAGAATTGGGGTTTCACTAGCTTTAGGGCAATTTCGCTGCTGCTGCTGTAAAAAAATTAATAAAATTTATTCTCATGAAATAAAATAAAATTAATGAGATATTTTCTGTTGATTCTTTATATTGTTTTAATATTCTTTTTTTAGCTTGACGCTGGATACATTTTGCGTGTGAATCTGTCAACAATTATTGATAATTTTTATTAAAAAGCTTCTCGGTGCGGGTTGTCGGTAAAATATCCGAATAATTCTTCAGGATTATTTAATGTAAAATTTCTCCTCCTCAAAATTCCGCCCCTGAGGCGCTAATCTATAGCGAATAAGCGATCGCCCGCCGCCAATCCCCCGATCGCTCGATCGCACCAATGCCCCCAGAGGGGATGGTAAATTTTTGTAAAAAATAGTTGACTAAAGGGCTGGAACTTCTCTCGTTTGGGATACATGAATGCACATACCTGATGGTTTTCTTTCACCGCCAGTAGCCATTGCCACCGGCATAGCAAGTGCAGCAGTAATTGCAGTTGCCCTGAATCGAACCCGCGCGAGTCTTGGACTCCGACAAGCCCCAATCATGGGCTTAACCACAGCTTTCGTGTTTGCAGCCCAGATGATTAACTTTCCCGTAGCAGGTGGCACCAGCGGGCACTTGTTGGGAGGGGCGCTGGCATCCGTCGTTTTGGGGAACCCTTGGGCGGCAACTTTGGCAATGAGCACGGTTTTTATAATTCAGAGCGTGTTGTTTGCCGACGGGGGCATCACCGCCCTGGGAGCCAATATTTTTAACATGGGGCTAGTTGGCATTTGGGTAGGCTGGTGGCTGTTGCAGCCGTTGCAACAACTCTTGGGAGGTTCCCGAAATCGTTTGCCCCTAGCCGCGGGCCTAGCCGCGGGCCTCAGTGTCGTTGCTGCTTCTATTTGTGTTGCGATCGAACTCGCAATTTCTGGTACAGTAGCGCTCAATATCGCATTGCCAGGAATGGTAGGCGTACATATTTTAATTGGGATTGGCGAAGGGGTAATTACAGGCGGCGTTTTAACTTATCTCGTCAAAGTGCGGCCGGATTTACTGCCGGGAGAACAGCCACAATTGCAGAAATGGGTAGTGCCTGTAATCGGAGTTTTATTAATTTCGGGGGTGCTTTCGCTGTTTGCTTCAAGTTGGCCTGACGGGTTAGAAGCGGTAGCAGAAAAATACGGCTTTAAAGATAAAGAAGCTGTGGCGATCGAAAATCCTACTCCTTTAGCAGATTACACAGTTCAAGGATTAGAAGAACAGCCTATTGGTACTAGCATTGCTGGACTTTTAGGGTCTGCCTTCAGCTTCGGTGCGGCGTTTGGCATTGCTCAGTTGGTAAAACCTAAAGATGTCTAAACTCTCCATACCTTTTCGATTGCGGCTGTCTTTGACAATTGTCATCGGCATTGGTTTTATGAAGACTGGCGCTTGGCTGTGGCTGGGAATTTATGGGGCGATCGCACTTTTTTGGTCGTTTTGGCTCAGGGCTCCGATGCGAACCCTAGCGCACCTGTTGGGAGCAGAATTGCTTTTTCTCTCCTTATTAGTGCTGCCCCAAGGTTGGGAACGCGCCAGTTTTCTGTTGCTGCGTTCCCTAATTTGCCTGCTAATTATGAACAGTTTTCTGCTAACTTTGCCACCCCACAGTTTCGGAATCGCCCTCAAAGGATTACCCCTACCAGCAGGTTTGCAAGAAATTGTACTTTTAACGGGGCAATACTTAGAAATCCTGCTGGCCGAAGTCAACCGCATGAAAGTATCCGCCCAACTCCGAGGCTTGTCCGGCGCCGGAGGATGGCTGCGTTACGCCAGTGCTTCCATGATCGGAGCGCTCTATTTGCGAAGTCTCGATCGGGCAGAAAGAGTACACGCAGCCATGCTAATTCGGGGATATCAAGGAAGTTTGCCCGCTGACTCAAAATCTACACCTAAAGAGCGACTCTGGCTGACAATAACTATGTTAATGGCTGCCGGCTTAACCATAGCTTCTTATGGTAATTTCTAAGTGGTTATTGGTTATTGATTATAGGATGATAGCTGTGTCCTCTCTACCATAATTTGTCCTAACTTATTTGGGGAGTGGTATAGTTAGATTGGAAGTTTTTTACCGCAGATATCAGCGGATGAACACGGATGCACGCTGATGCAATTTCTGAAGTGTTTATCTCTGTTTATCTGTGGTAAAAAAACTTTCATATTGTTTCCTATTGATTCGGAATCAATAATTCTAGGTTACTGTCAATAACTGCTTGGCCCTAAAATAGAAGGATTACCTATTGACTTGGCTGGGTTTTTTGTGGTATATTTTAAATAATGGGAGTGGTGGCAAATAAAAGAAAAATGCCCCCACTCCCATTATTTAATGGTACTTGATTAAATGCTGAGAGTCAAGGGTTTAACCCTAAAAAAAATGGCTCTTTTTTTGATTTCAATCAAGTAAAATTACGAGAGCAACCCGCTGGGCAGTAGCGTAGCGTCCGATCGACCTGCGAACGGATTTATTCGCGGTCGCAATTCTTCGATAATCTAAAATCTCAAATCTCAAATCGGATGACTAATCTTCAATCAGTGCCAACAATCGAAGTGCAAGACTTAGTATTCGGCTATCCGCAGCAACAACCAGTATTGGCAGGAATTTCTTTTACTTTGCAACCGGGAGAAAGAGTTGCTCTACTGGGGCTGACAGGTGCTGGTAAAAGCACTTTGCTGGAAAACTTAATCGGATTAAAAATCCCTCAATCCGGCGAGATTAGAGTGCAGGGAAAAAAGCTGGAACCGGCGACTTTATCCCAGGCGCGCAGGCTGATTGGATTTTGCTTTCAAGATGCTAACGACCAGCTATTTATGCCGACTATTTTGGAGGATGTAATGTTCGGGCCGCGCAATTATGGGGTGCCGCCGGGTGTGGCGCGCGATCGAGCTTTATCGCTATTAGACGAATTCGGTTTAGTAGAATTTGCCAACCGTTCGGCTCACGAACTTTCGGGAGGTCAAAGAAGGTTAGCAGCCTTGGCAGCAATTTTAGCATTAGAACCGGCAATTTTAATCTTAGATGAGCCGACTAACGGACTCGATCCCTCGTGGCGGCGTCACTTGGCGTCTGTTTTGTCCCAATTGCCGATCGAGGTAATTTTGATCGCTTCTCACAATTTAAATTGGATTGGGAAAACGACTCAAAGGGCGTTAGTTTTGGCGGATGGGGAGATTAAAATTGACAGAAAAACTAAAGATTTGCTGGCAGATAAATCAACTCTAGAATATTACAATTTGCCGCCAGATTGGTAATCATTTATTGGTTTGTAGTGAGGATTTTATTCCTCTCTACAAACCCGATAGGGGTGATTTTACAGTATGTGATGTGAAGGGTAATAGACTTATTACTCATAAATATTTGAGGTATCGGGAAACCGCAGATGCAACGCAGATAATTTCAAGATGGTTGGCGATTTTTGCAATAGGTATAATATCTAGCTCTAATTACAGATCGAATTTGCGAACGGCCTCATTGTACAGATGAATAGCTAAACTGCAAAGAATTTGTTCATTTTGAAAATCACTTCCTAATTTCTGTTTCGCCGTTTGAACACACATTTTCATCAAATCGGATGAAATTTCGATATGAAGTGCGATCGCCCTTTGTTTTTGATCAAAGCCGACCTCGATTTCCGCCAGCCTTTTGACCGATTGATAATTCGCAGATTGCTCTAAATTTGCCGCCATTCTTTCCTGCTTTCTCCTTTGCACTTCCTCGGCAAAACCCGAAGAAATTATCCCCGCAGGCAAAGCAAAAATTCCGATGCCCAAAAATGCTAATGTTGAGCCTAAAAATCTGCCGATAGGAGTGATCGGATAAATATCGCCGTAACCTACAGTAGTTAGAGTCACAACTCCCCACCACATTGCATCTGGGATGCTCCCAAAAGATTGAGGCTGGGCTGATGATTCCACCAAATACATGAGACTAGATGCAAAAATTAATAAGATAAAAACGGCAAAAGCGGTAGCTAGTAATTATTCTTTTTTAGCGTATAAGACTGAACCCAAAGTTCGCACTGACTCAGAATACCTGCTGATTTTTATCAAGCGTAATAAGCGCAAAATGCTAATTATATAAACAAATCTTAAATTGGGGAATAACAACAATAAGTAAAAGGGTAAAATAGAAATCAAGTCGATCATGCTCAGCGGTGTGAGAGCGTATTTAAGTCTTCCCCAAATGGGGTGGCTGTATTTGCGATCGACGGTACACACCCACATCCTCAAAACATATTCTAGTGTGAAGACTCAAGAGGAAATAATTTCGATATATTCAAAAAGTAGTTGGTATCCTAGGGAAAATTTGGGGGAAGTGGAAGCAATAAAAGCTGTAAGGTTTAAAAATATTAAGGAAGTAATAATCACATCGTCGGCTAATACCAATTTTATATGAGGCTGCATAGAATCTGATCCCCCCTAACCCCCCGCGGGAGGGGGGGACAAGAGCTTGGTCAAAGTCCCCCTTATTAAGGGGGATTTAGGGGGATCGAAATATATGCAACTTCACATTAAATTGG
>NZ_JANMZH010000861.1:0-13296 GCF_031383065.1 Microcoleus sp. OTE_8_concoct_300
CTGGATGCTCATGCTCTTTTAATACTTGTTGAAGAGTTTCCTTTGTTTCGGAACTTAGAAAGTTTTTAGCAGGCATTCACTTTTTCTGAATATCATTATGTTATATTATACCAATATGCGTTTTAAATGCACAACAGCTTACAGCCCCGAAGGTGAAATTCAGCTCAACCAACGGCCAATTACTGTCAGCGAAACTCCTACTTTGCAAGAATGTTTGCAAGCTGGAATCCTTTGCAACGACTCTCACCTGGAATTCAAAGACGATAATTGGATTGTCGTCGGAGATCCGACAGAGGGAGCGTTAATTGCTGCGGGCAAAAAAGCTGATTTGAGCCAGCAAATTTTAGAAAAGTCAATGCAGCGGCTCGATTCAATTCCCTTTGAATCTCAGTTTCAATACATGGCGACGCTGCACCGAATTCCCACTGGCAAAATTTTGTACGTCAAAGGTTCAGTAGAATCAATTCTCGGCCGCTGCGGTTCCAGTCTCGACACTCAAGGAAATCCGGTAGAAGTCGTGAGCGCACAAATTCACCACCAAGTGGATGCAATGGCAAAGCAAGGCTTGCGCGTCTTGGCTTTAGCGAAAAAGTCAGTACCGCAAAGCCAAAATTCCGTCGATCACTCGGATTTGGAGTCAGGGCTGATTTTCTTGGGACTCCAAGGCATGATTGACCCGCCGCGGGCAGAAGCGATCGCAGCCGTCCAAGCTTGTCAAACCGCCGGCATCCAAGTCAAAATGATTACCGGCGACCACATCGCTACAGCCAAGGCGATCGCCCGCCGCATGGGATTCCGCAAAACCAAGCACCACAGAGAACTTGTAGCCTACACCGGCGCTCAACTCGCCGAAATGAGCAAGCAGGAACTCGGCGAAGCCGTAGAAGCCGGCTCAGTTTTTGCCCGCGTCGCCCCAGAACAAAAACTCCGCCTCGTAGAAGCTTTGCAACTTCAAGGCGAAATCGTGGCGATGACGGGAGACGGCGTTAACGACGCGCCCGCCCTCAAACAAGCCGATATCGGCATTGCGATGGGCAGCGGTACTGAGGTTTCTAAGGAAGCCGCCGACATGATTCTTACCGATGATAACTTTGCGTCGATCGAATGTGCTGTCGAAGAAGGGCGATCTGTTTACAAAAATCTGCTCAAAGCAATCAGCTTCATTCTCCCAGTCAACGGCGGAGAATCGATGACAATTTTGCTCAGCACCCTCCTGGGTCGAGAATTGCCGATTTTATCGCTACAAATTCTCTGGCTGAATATGCTCAACTCCATCACCATGACTGTGCCTCTGGCTTTCGAACCCAAGTCAGCGGGAGTCATGAAACAGCAGCCCCGACCAGCAAACGAACCTTTGCTGACTGCAAATCGGATCAAGCGAATCATCGCTATTTCTCTTTACAACTGGACTTTGATTTTCGGAATGTTTGAATGGGTACGCCAAGCTCCTTGGGGAACGATCGAACTCGCCCGCACGATGGCGATTCAAGCTTTGGTAATGGGTAGAATTTTCTACCTGTTGAGCCTCAGCCAATTGTTGCCTTCTTTGATTGCTAAATTTAGCGGTTCTAAGGAAGAAGTTAGCGGTGCTCCCGCCCTCGGTGTGGGAATTGTCCTAGCGGTGATTTTGCAAATTATCTTTGCTAATTCTCCGTTTATCAATCGCATATTTGACACGGCTCCGATGAATCTGGATCAGTGGCTGATTTGCTTCGGCGTAGCGCTACCGATGATCGGTGTTGCTCTCTCCGTCAACCGCTTTGACCCGCCCAACTAAGCTGCTGCACAAAAGTGCGATCGAACTTGTAGGTACTGCCACCGATTAGTAATTTCGGGTGTTCAGAAACCCGGTTTCTTCAAGAAACCGGGTTTCTCTGTTTTACAGAAATCGAACCTAAAAGCCCACGTCATATCATATAGCCTTTCTCAGATAGATGAGGTACAAGTTTAGATTTTATATTTTATATTTTAGATTTTAGATTGGGGAATTGTTAATTAATTCGTGAATACCTCATCTTTCCGAGAACCGCTATATCCGGTAAATTACTTACGATTAAGCGCCGATTTTAGTCCACCAATGAAAACCAGTTAACCCTTAGAAAACAGCCAAATTGTAAAAAGTTAATTATTTCTGTATAAAATACTACAATTAACCTGGTAAAAAATAGACATACAGCGGTTCTCAAAAAAGTGAGGTATGCCCTGCGCGGGCCTATGCCCTATGCCCTATAGTACCTCATCTTTCTGAGAAAGGCTATACATTAACAAAGTAAATGTGCGGTGGCTGCGATGTTTGCAACTTATTGACAATAGATTTGAAGGCTGCCCGATCGGCCGCTACAACCTTTACCCAGCAAGTCTTGGGGGGTTGGGGATAGGGTAAATCAATGTATAGCGGTTCTCAAAAAAGTGAGGTATGCCCTATGCCCTATGCCCTATGCCCTATGCCCTATGCCCTATGCCCAGTCGTACCTCATCTTTCTGAGAAAGGCTATATATAGCAATCCTAAATCATTCAGATAAATTTGTAGGGGTAGTGCCAAGAGTGCCTACCCCCTATCTATCGGGGCAACCACGGGGGGATTGCCCCTACAATAATTACGCAAATCATTTAGGATTGCTATAGGACATAACTAAGCTGTTCATCATTTAAATTTTCGAGGCTATCTAAGCAAGTATTGGGTTTCAACCTCTGAAATACGCATTTTAAATGCACCACAGCTTAGGAATGAGAATTAAATAACTTCCACAAGTTTGTGGGATGGGCGTCCCGCCCGTCCTTTTTGAACGGGCGGGACGCCCATCCCACAATAACAATTAAAATTGTAAGTTATTTAATTCGCGATCCTTAGCAACTTACGTTAATAGGACTTACGCCATGAATCATTTTTTACACTATCTGTAGTGGTAAGCTGTTCTGGATTTAAATTGTATGTCAAAAAACAATAAAACTCTTGTGGGGTGGGCGTCCCGCCTGCGGAGAACATGCAATTTAAATGCGCGACAGCTTAAGGTGTCCAGTGCGCAGCTTGCCACTACAGGTATAGTTGGTGCGTAAGTGCTGGTTAATATAAACTTTTATGGCATTTTTCCGTTTAATGAAGTTATATTATGGAATCAATAAAAGTAATTATAGCGGTTCTCGGAAAGATGAGGTATTCACGAATTAATTAACAATTCCCCAATCCCCCAATCCCCCAATCCCCCAATCTAAAATCTAAAATCTAAACTTGTACCTCATCTATCTGAGAAAGGCTATATCTTGAGGATGCTTATATAGCATTTCTCAGAAAGATGAGGTACGACTGGGCATAGGGCATAGGGCATAGGGCATAGGGCATAGGGCATAGGGCATACCTCACTTTTTTGAGAACCGCTATATCTGCAATCTGGGGAAGGGGAATTGAGATAGAGCTTGGCTGAAGGCCTCAGCAATATAAGTAATTATACTTAAGTGCAATTGAGCGCTAATTTGGCAAAAGTAAACACCTAATCAAAAAGTAAAAAGTGAAATGTCGCAAAATATTATTCGGCTTAGTAAAGTAGTCCCGTTGGGGTTCGGCTCCATTTTTTTGTTAATGATTAGCAGCGGATTTGCAACTAAATATAGTATGGATAATTTAGCAGAAGCTATTAAGTGGCAAACGCACACTTATGTAGTTAAAACAAATTTGCAAGCCCTAGAAAAATATTTAGTGGATGCTGAAACAGGACAGCGGGGGTTTATCTTCACTGGGAACGAGGAATTTTTAGAACCTTACAAAAATGGGACAATCGCCTTTTATAAAACCGCAAAGGAGACAAAAGAGTTAATACAAGATAACCCCGAACAAGTTAAAAATTTGGAGCAACTTGAAATAATTGGTCAGCAAAAACTAGATGAATTAGCGGAAACTATATCCCTGAAAAGGGCTGGAAAAGAACCACAGCTAAGAGCTGTGGTTCTTTCAAAAAAAGGCAAGATAATTATGGATGAAATCAGGGCTAAGCTGGCACTAATGCTTAATTTAGAAGATGCTCTACTGCTTGAACGAACAAAATTAGCAAAACAGTCGGAGCAATTAGCGGCAATTTTTTCTATAGGAGGTACGGTTGTTGCTGTAGTATGGGGTTCATTTATTGTATTATTTATTTCTGATAAAATTATCCGACCAATCAATCAGGTAGCAAATACGATCGCCAGTTCTTCCACAGAGATTGCGGCCACAGTTGAACAGCAGGAACGCACAGCCACACTGCAATCTAGCTCTGTAAATCAAACTACCATCACAATGGATGAGTTGGGCGCTGCTTCCCAACAATCAGCCCAGCAAGCCCAAGCTGGTGCTGACTCTGCACGGCAAGCTTTAGAGATCACTGAAAGGGGAGCCCTAGCAGTGGAGCAAACCCTGCAATCGATGACAATATTGAAAGAAAATGTCGGGGCAATTGCAGCAGAAATTCTGCGGTTGAGCGAACAAACCAATCAGATTGGCAATATCTCTAGTGCTGTCACAGATTTAGCAAATCAAACGAATATGCTGGCACTGAATGCCTCAGTAGAAGCGGTGCGGGCAGGCAAAAACGCCCAAGGTTTTACTGTCATAGCCACAGAAATCCGCAAACTAGCAGATCAAAGTAAGAAATCTGCCGAGAAGATTAACAACCTTGTCGTTGATATCAAGAATGCGATCGATTCCACCGTAATGGTGACAAAGGAGGGTACTAAAACAGTAGAAGAAGGAACCAAAATAAGTCAAGAAACGGCAGCAGCTTTCTCAGAAGTGGCAAAGGCTGTTAACAATGTGGTATTGAACAATCAACAAATTTCTTTAACTGCCGAACAACAGGCAGTTGCCATTCAACAAGTAGTCGATGCTATGAACAGCCTCAACCAATCGGCACAAGAAACCGCTAGTGGTATTACTCAAACCAAATTAGGCACTCAACAATTGAACGAGGCCGCCCAAAATCTCAATTCAATTGTCTAATTGGCGCTCAGTCTTTTGGGCTAGCAGACTACCAATTGATAGCATTGAGTCATGAATTGCGATCGCAGCCGTCCAAGCTTGTCAAACCTCCGGCATCCAACTCAAAATGCTCGCAGGCCCATCGCTACAGCTTGGGCGATCGAATTGCCTGGTAACACAGATCCGGAGGAAGAGCCTCCAATTTTCCTGTTAGAAGAGCGAGGCTCGGACTCTGGACATCGGTGAGCGGGATCTTCCTGGAAGTGAAAAACACTGTTCGATATAGCTGGCAAAAGCATAGTCATTTATGGCATGACATGGGAGGCATCAAGTCCCTCCCCCTTCACTTTTACTTTGAGCGGATTAACCCGCATTGGCCCAACTACGCAGCTCTCTATCCCATTGCTAAACGCATTTGGGATTGCTTTTCTCAAAATGTTGTAGGCGCCATTCACATCGGAGTTAATTAATTGACCGACCGATGTCTTGTACAAACCTCCTGACTACAGGATACTACTCTTGCTTACTGCTACTTATAACCTTAATAAAGTTTTACAATACCGATCGGAATTCGCCAACCATATCCGTATCCCGGCAATACCTATATACCCACTGGCAGGTGTGTTCACTCACCTTTATGACGAAATGTTAAAACTCTGTGCATTAATGCAGTAGGTGTGATTTAATTTAAATCGTTGAAAGTTACTGATAAATCTGCAATTAATATTTTTTAGCTATGTATTCATCTACTATAGACTCTTACTACAATAACCCTTTTCCCTTTCATCTTCGCATGATGGATTTAATATCACAACTCCAATTGCGAGGTGACGAAAAAATTCTAGACGTAGGATGTGGAGACGGGAGAATAACGGCAGAAATTTCCAAATTATTGCCCCAAAGTTATGTTATTGGTAGTGATGTATTTCCGGAAGTTATAGAGTTTGCTAAAAATAAGTTCGATCGCCAAAATCACCCGAATTTAGAATTTCAAGTAGGCGATGTGAGAAGCCTTGAATTTGAAAATTCATTTGACGTGATTGTTTCTTGTGGAGCTCTTCATTATATCCACAATCATATCCCCGTGCTGACAAGGTTTAAAGAAGCGCTCAAGCCTTCAGGGAAAATTTTACTATCGTTTTTAGGTGAAGGCTCTAACAACTCTTTTCATTTTGTGTTGCAAGAATTACTCCTGGATAGTAAATGGAAAGAATTAAATAATCTTAGTTATCAGTTTTATTCGCCTGCAGAATATAGAGAAATGTTAAAAGCTGTGGGATTTACTACAGATAGCGTAGAAATTTTTTCCTATCCGTTAAAGGATAATAATAGCAAAACAGAAATAAAGCAACGAGTTGAAAAAGATTGGTTTTCTTTGAGTACGAGGATACCTCCAGAAATTTATGATACTTTTCTTGAGGAGTTAGTAAGTATTTATATGGAACGCAATCCTCCCAACCAGAGCGGTTTAATTGAAAGTAAAGCAGAATGGTTAGAAATTCAAGCAACTGCAATACCGTAACAAAAAATTATTTCTGTATTGTAGACTACAATTAACCGCCACCTTAAAAAAGTAGACATATATTAAAAAACTAAATGTACGGTGGCTCAGATCTTTGCCGCTTATTGACAATTGATTTGAATGCCCCCCGATCGCCATTCGCTACAACCCTTACCCAGCAAGTCTTAGTTTGAACCAGTTTTGATAAGCAAACCAGATCGCCCGAACCAACCGTTCGTTATCGATAGCGTCATCCTAAAAGATTTACTTATCAATCAAATTTAATAATTGTTTTAGAATTGTGGCACGAGTACGGTAGAGTTAATTATCAAGCCAAGAAAATGTGCGGCTCGCAAAAAGTGAGTTCACAGAACTCGGCCGATCGAAATATCGATATTAATCAAAAAAGTCAAATCAGCAGGGATAGTTTAAAGACTTATGCTAGCGATAAATCTTTTGCTCTCTCCTGCCAAGGAGCGCTCAAAACAGTTCGCTAAATTCCCTTAGCGAACAGAAAAAAAGCGCCTTGATAAACTTCAGTGATGTCGTTACAGAAGATTATGAATTGCAGCGAGGCTAGACTATGACAAAATTTTCAGAGCAATTTTCTCGGCGTAAATTTATCGTTACAGCAGGTGCATCTGCAGTCAGTTCAATACTGCTCAAAGGCTGTTTGGGAAATCCCCCAGAACCCGGTGCAACTGCCGGTGCTGGCGGCGCAATACCCGCGGCTACCTCAGTAATGGCTGTTGCCAACGAGAAAAGAGTCGAAGGAATTGAAAGCACTAAAATCACATTGGGATACATCCCGATCGTCGAAGCAGCACCTTTAATCATTGCCCAAGAAAAAGGCTTTTTTGCCAAATACGGGATGACTGAGGTAACTATTGCTAAGCAAGCCAACTGGGGTTCGGCCAGAGATAACGTAGAAATCGGCTCTGCAGGCGGCGGCATTGACGGCGGCCAGTGGCAAATGCCGATGCCTTATCTAATTAGTAAAGGTCTGATTACCAAAAACAGCGCCCAAATCCCGATGTATGTTCTAGCCCAGTTGAACACTCAGGGAAATGGAATTGCGATCGCGGCCAAACACCAAGGCAAAGGGATCGGACTTAAACTAGATCAAGCGGCCCAAGACTACATCAAAGGCCTCAAACAAGCAGGCACGCCCTTCAAAGCAGCCTACACTTTTCCCAAAGTTAACCAAGACTTGTGGATTCGCTATTGGCTGGCAGCTAACGGCATCAATCCCGACGCAGATGTCGAACTGCTAACAGTACCGGCAGCCCAAACCGTCGCCAACATGAAAACCGGAAGCATGGACGGTTTCAGCACCGGCGACCCCTGGCCGCTGCGGATTGTCAAAGAAAACATCGGCTTCATGTCCGCCCTGACTGCCGAAATCTGGAAAGATCACCCAGAGGAATATCTAGCAATTCGCGGCGACTGGGTAGACAAACACCCCAAAGCCACCGAAGCCATACTCGCAGGACTAATTGAGGCACAGCAGTGGTGCGACAAGCCCGAACATCGAGCCGAATTGGTCGCCATTGTTTCTGGCAAAAATTTCTTTGACGTATCTCCCACGGTTTTGATGCCTCCCTATGAAGGCAAGTATGTCATGGGCGACGGCAAACCAGACATCAACGACTTCAAGATTAGTCCGCTGTACTGGAAAGACGACATCGGCAACGTTTCCTATCCCTACAAGAGTCACGATTTGTGGTTCTTAACCGAAAGCGTGCGCTGGGGTTTCTTGCCCACAAAAACCTTGGCAGATTCTAAGACAATCATCGATAAAGTCAACCGAGAAGATTTGTGGAAAGCCGCAGCCAAATTAGCCGGAGTTGCTGAGGCTGACATTCCGAAAAATACGTCTCGCGGCATTGAAAAGTTCTTTGACGGCAAAGAATTTAACCCCGAAAATCCAGAAGCTTACATTAATAGTTTGGCAATTAAAAAAGCGTGATGGGGTCTTAGCTTCGCATAATTTAGTCTAGAAAAAAACAGCAGAAACATAGGAGATTAACAAGATGGCTGTCAGCGCAAATCGGAGAGGCAGAGTCGATGCCCAAGGAGCATTGGGCGAGTTTTGGAAGAAAAATTCCCCAAATATCTTGCCGCCAATTTTGGGATTAATTGGATTTCTGTTGGTTTGGCAATTCCTGTCGAGTACGGGAATTATCAAATTGCCTGGACCCAGCAGCGTTTGGACTGACGAACGGACGCGGATATTGTTGATGTATCCTTTTATGAACTCCAAAACCTACGGAGTCGGCTTATTTTGGCAGACTTTGGCTAGTTTGGAACGGGTGGCAAAAGGCTACACTCTCGCGGCCGCTGTGGGAATTACCATGGGGGTTGTGGTAGGTACGAATCCCTTCTTGAACAGGGCTTTAGATCCGATTTTCCAGTTTTTGCGGATGGTGGCGCCTTTGGCTTGGGTGCCGATCGCCCTGGCTGCACTCCAACAAAACGAACCTGCTGCTTTGTTCGTGATTTTTATCACTTCAGTTTGGCCGATTTTAATCAACACGGCTGAAGGTGTTCGCCAAATTCCCGACGATTACAACAACGTGGCGAAAGTGCTGCAGCTTTCTCGTCAGGAATATTACATGAATATTTTGTTTCCGTCGGCGCTTCCTTATATCTTCACAGGATTGAGAATTGCGATCGGTTTGGCTTGGCTGGCGATTATTGCTGCGGAAATTGTGATGTCTGGGATTACGGGTATCGGCTTCTTTATTTGGAATGCTTACCAGCAAAACTACATCAGCGAAATTCTGTTAGCGGTGTTCTATATTGGGGCTGTTGGTTTGTTGCTCGATCGGCTGATGGCTTGGTTGCAGCAAAAGATTGCTCCTTCTCAAGGAAAGTAGTTGTGAGTTACTTCTTTGGGGCGGGAAGAATTAGGATTATTTAACCGCGAAGACGCGAAGAACACGAAGGAAGAAGAGGGAAGAAGTAGATAATCTTCTACGGGAAAGTAACAGTATTTATGCTTCCAGTCTCTCCCTCCACTCTACTTCTAGGCTCTGCCTGGGAAGTTAATTAGCAGGTATCGAAATAACAAACCTACAAAAAAGGCAAGAAAACCATGTCAGTTTTGATTGCAGTAGAACAAGTCGGAAAAGTATTTAATTTAACAGACGGCGGCACATACATAGCCCTCAAAGGCATCGACTTAGAAATTAAAAAAGGAGAATTTATCTCCTTAATCGGACACTCCGGCTGCGGTAAATCTACGCTACTAAATATGGTGGCAGGTTTGGACCTACCCACAGAAGGATTGGTGACGATCGACGGGCAA
The DNA here is from genome assembly GCF_031383065.1 of Microcoleus sp. OTE_8_concoct_300. Taxonomy (NCBI): domain Bacteria; kingdom Bacillati; phylum Cyanobacteriota; class Cyanophyceae; order Oscillatoriales; family Microcoleaceae; genus Microcoleus; species Microcoleus sp. OTE_8_concoct_300. The sequence goes on from NZ_JANMZH010000861.1 coordinate 9,761, forward strand.
AGAATCACCCAGCCAGGCCCCGATCGCATGGTAGTATTCCAAAACTATTCGCTGCTACCTTGGCGGACGGTCAGAGAAAACATTACTCTAGCTGTAGATTCGGTGATGAGCGGCTTACCCAAGGCGGAACGCCTCGACATCATTCAAAAACACATCGATATGGTGGGCTTGACGCCCCACGCCGAGAAGCAACCGGCACTGCTGTCGGGCGGACAAAAACAGCGCGTGGCGATCGCCCGTGCTCTGGCCCTGCGCCCCAAACTGTTACTCTTAGACGAACCCTTCGGCGCTTTGGATGCTTTGACTCGCGGCAACTTGCAAGAAAAGTTGATGGAAATTTGCCAAGAGTACGAAATCAGCGCCCTGATGGTAACTCACGATGTGGATGAGGCGGTGTTGCTGAGCGATCGCATTGTCATGCTCACCAACGGCCCAGAATCGAAGATTGGCGGGATTCTCGAAGTAGACATCCCCCGCCCCCGCCAGCGCATGGAAGTCGTCTCACACCCCAGCTACTACGCTCTACGTAGCGAAATGATTTACTTCCTCAACCAGCAGAAGCGGGTGAAAAAACTGCGGGCGCGGAAAGTACCCGCGATCGCCCGCCACGGCCTGGAAAAAGTCAACCTCGAACTCGGCTTTATTCCGCTGGCAGCCTGTGCTCCCCTCGCTGTCGCCAAAGAAAAAGGCTTTTTTGCCAAGCATGGCCTCGATGAAGTCCACCTCGTGCGGGAAACAAGCTGGCGCGGCATCGTAGACGGCATCGCCGCAGGTTACTTAGACGCAGCTCAAATGCCCTCTGGGATGGCGGTGTGGTTGAGCTTGGGGGGCCACCAAGAGAAGCCGATTCCGACGGTTACAGCCCTCACCATGAGCCGCAATGGCAACGGAATTACCCTCGCGAGGCGCTTTTACGACCAAGGGATCTACACTCTGGCAGACTTTAAAGAAATGCTCCAGAGAACGCCCGCGCAAACGCACCGTATGGCGATCGTGCACCCTTCTTCGATGCACAACCTGTTGCTGCGTTACTGGCTGGCTTCCGGCGGCATTGACCCGGATCACGATGTGTTGCTGAAAAATATCCCACCGGCTCAGATGATCGTTGACTTGCAGGGCGGCACTATTGACGGTTTCTGCGTCGGCGAACCTTGGAACTTGCGGGCATCGATGGAAGGAGTCGGCTTTACGGTGGCGACAGATTTGGAACTGTGGCCCGGACACCCCGCGAAAATTCTCGGAGTTCGGGAAGACTGGGCAAATGCTTATCCCAACACTCACATTGCTCTAGTCAAAGCTTTGCTGGAAGCTTGCCACTATTGCGCCGATCCAAATCACGCCGCCGAGGTTTCGGAAATTGTCGCGGGAAGGGAGTATGTCGCCACTGATAAGAGTTACATCCAACTAGGCGACCCGAAATCTTTTGCTTGCAACCTCGATACTCCGATGCGGGAATACGCCCACCACTTGTTTTCTGGAGAGGGGGTGAATCGCCCAAGCCGCACCGAACAACTCTGGCACATGGTGCAGATGGCGCGCTGGGGCGATACTGTGTTCCCGCGCAACTGGGTGGAAATTCTGGAGCGGGTGGTGCGAGTCGGTGCGTTCAGCACGGCGGCGCGAGAGCTGGGGATGGCTGATATTAATTACACTCGCGGTTCTCTCAGCTTGTTTGACGGCTCGGTGTTTAATGCTGACGATCCGATCGGCTATCTCAACAATCTGGCGATTAAACGCGATTTCACGATGGCTGAAGTTGTACTCGATTCCGGCCGCAGAGCTGCTTAAAGCGGTTTTTAGTTGGATAAAAACAGGGTAATTGCTAATTGTTAGTTGTGAGTTTTTAACTGCTAATTGCTAGTGAGCAATTCCCTCTTCATGACCTCCGTTACATCCGTTACATCCGTTACATCCGTTACATAATCCGTTGCCGAACTTCCTTCGCCAATCACCCACTCACAATTTCCCAAACCTATGATTAATACTTCTCTCAACCAGACGGATACCAAAACCCAAATCAAGTCTAAGAACGATCGCCGCCAGCCTTTTTTGGTGATAGACAATGTTTACAAAGAATATCCAAACGGTTACAGGGCTTTAGAAAACGTCAATCTGAATGTAGCTGAGGGAGAGTTTATTACTCTGATCGGACACTCGGGCTGCGGCAAATCAACACTGTTAAATATGGTGTCGGGTTTTAGCCATCCGAGCCAGGGTACCGTGTCGATTAACGGGCAGCGGATTACGAAGCCGGGCCCCGATCGCATGGTGGTGTTTCAGGGTTACGCTTTGCTGCCTTGGCGGACCGTGTTTGAAAATGTTTATCTGGCGGTTCATGCTGTATTTCCGAATAAGTCGAAGGTCGAAAAAAATGCGATCGTCAATGAGCATTTGGCGATGGTGGGATTGACAGAAGCTGCCCAGAAAAGACCGCCGCAAATTTCGGGGGGGATGAAGCAGCGGGTTTCGATCGCCCGCGCCTTGGCAATTCGCCCGAAAGTGCTGATTTTAGACGAACCTTTTGGTGCTCTGGACGCAATTACTAAGGAGGAATTGCAAGAAGAGTTGCTGAAAATCTGGAACGATCACCGCTGTACGGTGTTGATGATTACTCACGATATTGATGAAGCGCTGTTTTTGGCCGATCGACTGGTGATGATGACTAACGGCCCGTCGGCGACAATTGGCGAGGTTCTGGAGATTCCTTTTCCGCGTCCGCGCGATCGGGTTCAAATGATGGAAGATCCGGAATACTACAATTTGCGGAACTACGCCCTAGATTTTCTGTTCCGTCGCTTTGCACACGATCACGATGCCTAATCGGTTGGGAATTCATATCAATTCCGGTTACACCGTTCGGGATGGAGAGTGGTCCGTGGGGAGTGGGGAGTCGGAGAATGTGCAATTATTGACCTTGACTTTATCATTCCCATGCAACTGGAAACGATATCAAAGTTAAAGAGGAGGATATGAGACTTATGGAACAAGTTTAATTCTTGTCGGCAGTAGGGGTTAGGCATCCTGCCGGTTCAAGACGAGCTTTTTTGCAGAAGTCTATTGAAAAGTTTAAGCCCCAGTGTTCCCCGATGTCAGGGGAACATCGCAGCAGGCGCAATTTTCCCGATCCGGTTGGGTAAGCTGAAGCTTTATTGTGGGCGAGAAGTTTTTTAGGAGGTTCGGATCTTTTTCCCAGCTTTTACGTCTACAAGCGAAGAGACCCGATTGCCTAGCTGTCGGTAAGCTGGCATGAACAGAGCCCACCTTCGATCCGAGGGTGGGCTTCTTCTTCATGTTATTAACGGTTTGTGGGCGATCGAGGGTGCGTGCATTCCACCCTTGGAACTGGCACACTGCGGGAACGTTTATCGGTGTTTCATGGATTAAGGCTGTTGTCAATATAGCGGTTTTCAGTTGAGTGAAGTACAGATGATCGGGTAGGGAAACGGCCGATCCTAAGGATCGCGAATTAAATAACTTACAATTTTAATTGTTATTGTGGGATGGGCGTCCCGCCCGTCCTTTTTGGACGGGCGGGA
>NZ_JANMZH010000930.1:0-14671 GCF_031383065.1 Microcoleus sp. OTE_8_concoct_300
GTTCTTGTGTCTGATTGGTAATTAACGGGGGGTTTTTTATCTGGTTTTTTTGGTTAAATTTGTCTCGATATTTAAAAAATAAACATTTTTTTGTTTTTTGGTGGTTGGGGCGCCCCGCCCTTATTTTTTGGCGGGGCGGCACGCCCATCCCACAATAACAATTAAAATTGTAAGTTATTTAATTCGCGATCCTTAGTTTATCGATCGGGTAAGGCACCCACTGCTCCAGTCTCAACTTAAGCTGAAAATCCATGAGAACTCTCGCTTCTAGCGAGAGTCCAGATCCCCATTGCATCGGACGAATCGTTGCGGGGACTTTGATAGCTTCAAGTCCCCCCGGACTATCAGGGGGGCGCCGGGGGACTTGAAGCTGCCCTAATCGTCAAACAGTAGACGGGTACTAAATAAGACGCGCTTGTTAACACCAATGGTGCTTGTGGCGCACCCTACAGGCTACAGACTAATGACTGCTGACTAATGACTGAAGACTACATCATGCCCATGCCGCCCATGCCGCCCATGCCGCCCATGCCGCCCATGCCGCCCATGCCACCCATGCCGCCCATGCCGCCCATGTCGCCCATGTCGCCGCCGGCTTTTTTCTTCTCGGGTTTTTCGACAATCACAGCTTCAGTGGTCAACACCATACCAGCAATGGAACCGGCATTTTGCAAAGCCGATCGCACCACCTTAGCGGGGTCAATAATCCCAGCGGCAATCATATCTTCGTACACGTCGGTGAGAGCGTTGTAGCCAATGTTGAACTCGCTCGCCCGCACTTGCTCGATGACGATGGAACCTTCAACGCCGGCATTATCAGCAATTTGACGCAAAGGTGCTTCCAAAGCTTTCTTCACCAAGTCAGCGCCTACTTGTTCTTCGCTGTCTAAAGTATCTCTGATCGCATCTATTTTTGTAATCAGGTGAAGTAGCGTCGTGCCGCCTCCAGCAACGATACCTTCTTCCACAGCAGCTTTAGTAGCGTTCAGAGCGTCTTCAATACGCAGTTTACGGTCTTTGAGCTCGGTTTCGGTAGCTGCGCCGACTTTAATTACAGCGATACCGCCGGCGAGTTTGGCGATGCGTTCGGTTAGCTTTTCCTTGTCGTAGTCGGAATCCGTCGCTTCTAGCTGCTTGCGGATTTGCTCGATCCGTTTTTGCACGTCAGCTTTGTGTTCGTCGCCAGCAACAATGATCGTGTTTTCTTTGTCGATCGTAATTTTGCGGGCGGTACCGAGCATTTCTAGGGTTGCGGTATCGATGCTGAGTCCGACTTCTTCGGAAATCAGTTGACCGCCGGTGAGCACGGCGATATCTTGAAGCATAGCTTTGCGTCGATCGCCAAAACCAGGAGATTTCGTTGCTGCGATGTTCAATACGCCGCGGGCTTTGTTGACTACCAGAGTTGCCAAAGCTTCGCCTTCAATATCTTCGGCGATAATTAGGAACGGTTGACCTGTGCGGGCGATTTTTTCGAGAACTGGAATTAGTTCTTGAATCGAGCTAATTTTTTTGTCGGTAATCAGGATGCGAGCGTTTTCGTACTCAACTTCCATGCGATCGGTGTTGGTGACGAAATACGGAGAAAGATATCCGCGATCGTACTGCATCCCTTCGACAACTTCCAATTCCGTTGTCAGAGATTTCGACTCTTCAACAGTAATTACGCCGTCTTTGGTGACTTTTTCCATTGCTTGGGCAATCATGGCGCCGACTTCTTCGTCGTTACCGGCCGAGACAGTGGCGACCTGAGCAATGGCGCTTCCTTCAACGGGTTTCGCCAATTTTGCGATTTCCAGTACCAAATGGGCGATCGTTTTTTCAATACCCCGGCGCAGCGCGACTGGGTTCGCGCCTGCTGCGACATTCTTCAAACCTTCGCGAATGAGGGATTGAGCTATAACCGTTGCGGTTGTTGTACCGTCGCCTGCGATATCTTTAGTTTTGGAGGCGACTTCTTGAATTAAGCGAGCGCCGGCATTTTCCAGGGGGTCTTCGAGTTCGATCTCCCTAGCAACGGTGATACCGTCGTTAACGATTTGGGGAGCGCCGTATTTCTTTTCCAATAGGACATTCCGGCCTTTCGGGCCCAAGGTGATGCGGACAGCATCGGCGAGTTGATTGACGCCGCGTTCTAGTGCCCGCCGAGATTTGTCGCTAAATGCAACTATTTTGGTCATGTTTGTCTCCTGTCGCTTACATTAGCAAATTTAGCACTCTCTGAGTCTGAGTGCTAAGTCGATCGATTTTTGATTGTAGCGCGCCCCAACGGTGCGGGGGGTGGCGGGGGCGGATTGGAGATTTGGGCGATCGTTCCGGGTGGCTAAGGACACGGCAATGCCCTGTCCCCACATATCTCGTGTCGCCACAGATATAATGTGGTTTGTTACATATCGATATACTCAGGTTTTGGTTCAGGGCTAAACCCAATTTTGATGGCGCGTTATCCCAAAGCAGAATTTTTAATAAAAATTTCTTAACTTGTGTTTTCGGTCATCTACCTTTCGATAGAGCTTCTATTCTTTTTCCCAAATTCTACCTTCTATAGCAACCGCCAAGACTATTAGGACGTTCTTGATTGCTGAAAACCTTGGGGAAGACTCCTTCTTCCTTCAGCATCCATCCGTTACATCCGTTACAAAATCCGTTGCCGAACCTTCTTCCTTTCCTCAATCTATCTCAAATTACCCGCTAACAAATGGCTCGTTATTCTCGACTGCAAAAACTCGGCTCTTATATGCGCCCGCACTGGAAACCAACATTCTGGGGCGTTTTTTCGCTGTTAATTGTCAATGCTGTGGGCGTTTACATTCCCCTGCTGATTCGGAATGCAGTTGACACTCTCCAAGTTGCGACTAAATTTGACCAAGTTTTCAACTACGTGGCACTAATTCTGATCCTCGCCTCAATTATGTGGGTAATTCGGATTATGTCGCGGATTCTGCTGTTTGGCGTGGGGCGTCAAGTAGAATTTGACCTCAAACAGCAAATTTTTAACCATTTATTAACATTAGAACCCTCTTATTTTGCCGCCAATACGGTAGGGGATTTAATTAACCGCGCTACTTCCGATTTGGACAATATTCGGCGCTTGGTGGGGTTTGCGGTACTCAGTTTGGCGAATACAGCTTTTGCTTATGCTTTGACTTTGCCGGTAATGCTGGGGATTAATGTAAGGCTGACGCTGTTGGCGATCGCAGTTTATCCTTTAATGTTAGTTTTGGTGCAGTTATTTAGTGACAAACTTCGCATCCAACAGTTAGCCGTGCAAGAGGAATTGTCGGCGATGAGCGATTTGATTCAGGAGGATATGAGCGGAATTTCCGTAATTAAAATCTACGCTCAAGAAGAAAACGAACGCCGAGCTTTTCGCGATTGCAACGCGCAGTTGCTATCAGCAAATTTGGAATTAGCCCAAACTAGAAACTTTCTTTTTCCGCTGCTGGGCGGTTTGGCAAGCATCAGTTTGTTGGTGCTGCTTTCTGCTGGTGGCGGGGCAATTGCTAATGGCTTAATTAGCATTGGCGATTTTGTGGCGTTGCTGATTTATGTCGAGCGTTTGGTGTTTCCGACGGCGCTGTTGGGTTTCACAATTACTGCTTACCAGCGGGGAGAAGTGAGTGTCGATCGCATCGAATCAATTCTGACGGTGGAACCGCAAATCAAGGATGCTGCCGATGCAGTTGAACTGCCAACTCCAGTCCAAGGCGAAATTGTCGCCCGCCATCTAAATTATACTTATCCCGGTGCTAACACACCCGCGCTTAAAAATGTTAATTTTACCATAAAACCGGGAGAAACAGTCGCAATTGTTGGGGCGATCGGCTCGGGAAAATCAACTTTAGCTAATGCACTGCCACGCTTGCTCGATATCGATCCGGGTCAGTTATTTGTAGACGGACAGGATATTACCAAGGTAAAATTGACCCAATTGCGCGGGGCGATCGCCTACGTTCCGCAAGAAAGTTTTCTGTTCGGCACTAGCATCAAGAATAACATCCGCTACGGAAACCCTTTAGCGGAACAGCCGGAGGTTGAAGCTGCGGCTAAACAAGCGCAAATTCACCCCGAAATCCTCAATTTTCCGCAGCAGTACAAAACAGTTGTCGGCGAGCGCGGCATTACTTTATCCGGCGGACAGCGGCAGCGGACCGCACTTGCTCGTGCTTTGTTAGTTGACGCCCCAGTGTTAATTTTAGATGACGCTCTTTCCAGCGTTGACAATCAAACTGCTACCGACATTTTGCAAAACTTGGCAACGGGAACCGATCGCAAAACAGTAATTTTTATCTCGCATCAAATGTCAGCGGCGGCCAGTGCCGATCGCATTTTTGTGATGGAGAAAGGAGAAATAGTTCAGAGTGGCACTCACGCTGAATTGGTAGGGCAAACAGGGCTTTATCAGTATTTGTGGAACCAGCAAAAATTAGAGGAATTGCTGCATTGACAAGTGACAGATAGTTTGAGTCATCTATACTTAGACCCTAGATAAGTAAGTTGGTGCAAATAAACTGGTCACGATGAGGCAGGGTTTTGTCAGAATAAACAGGCTGCTAGCATAGCTCCCGGTTAAACCCGCCATACCCATCTAATGTTTATTTGTAACCACCTACTTAACTATAGCAATCCTAAATCATTTGTGAATTTCTTACTCCCTCCCCGAACTCGCGGGGAGGGTTGGGGTGGGGTCAAAAATTTACGACTCCTGCGAGGATTGCTATATAGCGATCCTAAATCATTTGTGAATTTCTTACTCCCTCCCCGAACTCGCGGGGAGGGTTGGGGTGGGGTCAAAAATTTACGACTCCTGCGAGGATTGCTATAGGAAAGTTACGGTTAAAATTTATCCCACTAGCTGCATCCCTAATCATAGGATTTTAGTGATAAAAAAGCAACCAAACTTATTGCCAACCGATTTTAATTAGCTACATTACTCAAGGGAATTTCTTCTTGTTTTTGCTGAAATAATTTAATCGATTGCAGACTATCTGAAGCAGCATCCCAAAGAATGAATTGGAAGCAGTCAGGAATATCGCGAATAGTCAGTGATTTTGAATTAGCAAGCAAGTGAATATTAGCATTGTGACAAGCCCGAAGATTATAGTTAGGTATGCGCTCAGAGAGATGATGAATATTGTGGTAAGCAATATCAGCCGAAAACCAATTGAGAATAGTTGGTAATTTTAGGTAACTACTGCCTTCAATTGCGCCAAGAAGATAGTCCCAACCCTCAGCTTTATGAGCGTAGGAACCGTCAAAATTATGCTGAACAAAGAAAATACAGATAAATATCGCTGCTGAACAAGTCATGACAATTGAGTAAACACTCCAGAAAAAGCCAAACCCCAGTAAGTTGCTCAGATAAATCCAGCTACCAACAACACAAATATTGTTGAACAATAAATCCCAAAACTCAGCCGTCGTATACCAATGTTTGGATTTATAAGAAGCAATGATTGCAGATAAACCCATGCCAAAATCTTGATTGAGACAAGCAAAAATATGCCGGATAAAACCAGTAGTTCCCAAGATAAGCGCGAGTCTTGGCTTAATAATTAGATAGAAAAAACCACCGGGAAACAGCATCAATGGGTGTCTGAGTAACTGATACATCTTTTGACTAAATGGACTTAGCGCCGCAAATTTTTCGGTGGATATCAACGCCGAAGGGCCGCGGTACATATCCCAATTACCATTATGTTTGTGGTGATAAGCGTGTCCCCTCGACCAGGGGTACTGAGGAATCGCATTGATGATACCTAGCATAAAACCCATAATGCGATTGACTTTTTTGGAACTAAAAAGAGAATAGTGCCCGCAATCGTGCATCAAAGAGAAACAACGTCCTGAAAAAAGTGTCATCAACACCATTATCGGCGGAAGAAGGAATATAGAAATGGCAGCCGCTTTAAATGCTAAAAACCATAAGAATATATAAGGAATCACTGTATTGAGTATTTGGCAAGTAGCTTTCAAATTGTTGCTCTTCATATAAGGAGCTAGCACAAAATCCGACTTTTTGATCGCGCTTTTCATTCAGTATATCTATGGTGTGTGGATAAGTGCTTAGCTTAGCATCCGGATAGGATGGCTATTTGGGGCATTGTTTTGTTGCAGGCAATTGGGTTAATTGCGGTTGAAATTCAACCCCTAACCAGCAGTTAAAAATCCATTCCAAGCGGTGTGTCCAATGGTGAGCATATTTTGGTGAATGAACAGATTCTACCCATACCCAAAGCTACCTTGCCGCTTGTTATCTTCAACTCGCATTGGCTTCTTCCTCAGAGACTATATAATCTCATCACAGTTGCGGGACAGTGCCGGATTTACGCCGGACTTTCGCCGTTTCTTCCAAAGGTTTTTTTGTTGGAACCGATTTTTGCACATTTATGAGGTTATCACAACTCTGGTTTGTTTACAAAAAAAAACTGTGAAACCTGTCAGCAGCCGCACAAATAGCTGCACCGGAAGGCATTAATATGATTGCTTGGTTGCACGATCGACCTTCGGTGATGTATCCCGCTATTGTTGCTTGCATCGTCTGTTGCACACTTTACCGTTGCGGGATCTACCCCCAACTCGATCGCCCGTTCAAAAGTTGGGCTACTCCCGAAAACTTGTGATTTCGGGCTATATGGGCGAGAGACAAACTGGCTGTATCACCCCGCCGGCGTAGATCGGCCAACCGCCCGCCCCGGAAGCCAAATTTGACACAACATCCACGACTTTTTGCTTGATTCTGTATCAACTCCTGAAGACGGGAATTTGAGAATAATCGCACTTGCTGGCGATCGTTCTGTGTGCTCGGAGCTCTAACTTGCTACAATTTAGTCGCACACCCGACTAAAAGGGATTATGACCGAACTATTAGATGAGGCGCTTTCTATTGAAATAGCGGCTCGCATCAAAAGCAACCGTAAAAACTGCTTTGACAACGCTTGTAAAGCAGCATTAGCCACCGAGGGGGCAATTTATGTTCAAGGCTTTTTAGCTGTGCCGGGAGCGCCGTATAAACCCATCGAGTATAGCTGGATTGAACTCGACGAGCGAATTGTTGACCCAACCTTTCCCCATCTCGGTTTCATCGCTCAAGACATTCATTATTTCCCAGTACAGCGCTTCAGCGTCAAGAAACTCAAAGCAATTCTAGAAGAGTCAAAAGAAGATTATCCTGAAGACGACCCGCTGCCAATTTATGGCAATCAACCTTATGAATATTACGGTGATTTGATGTTAGGCGGTAGCGATTACCAAAATGCTTACGATTTGGCATTTTTTAAATGCAGGGAATTGAACCAACCCAAAAAACAGGATGCGAACTAATCAGGATTCAGGCAAAAAAATGGTTTGACGCGCTACATACAGTGGAAAGGTGCGCAGCGCGCACCCAACGTATAGAGGTTTAATTAAGTGCTGAAGATCGAAACCTAGAATAATGAAAAGCAGCCAATAACGGATCTGATTTCTGATTCCAAATCAAATCCGCCAACAATTTAGCCGTCACCGGAGCTAACAAGATGCCATTGCGATAATGCCCCGCAGCCAGCGTCAAATTCTCCCAAACACTAGGGCCCAAAATCGGCAACTCATCCCTCGTAGCCGGTCGAAATCCCCACCAAAACTCCAGAATCGGATAATTTTCTAATTCGGGATATAACTTAATCGCTCCTGCTAGCAAAGTTTGCATTCCTGCAGGCGTATTTCCAGGGGTAAAATCTACATTTTCGCTAGTAGCGCCTATAATAATTCTGCCATCTTGACGCGGCACAATATAAATGCCAGTCCCGAATAAAACTGTTTGCAGCGGCTGCATCACTCCACAATTTTCTGGTACGCATACTGACAGCATTTGCCCTTTTATTGGATAAACAGGAATATCCAATAATTTCTCAGACCAAGGACCTGCAGCCAAAACATAACGGTCAGCTTGTAATTTTCCTGCCGTTGTTTCTACTCCAAAAACTCTGTTTTTCTGCCGAATAATTTCTTCTGCACTGCCTTGAATAATATCAATTTTTAATTCTTTACTTGCAACTTGAAGCGTCCGAAATAAAGCGCGGTTGTCAACTTGAGCGTCGTCAGGATACCACCAACCGCCAATTACTTCTTGACCCAATCCCCATTGATGTTGGCGAACAGAATCTTTGTCCAACCATTGATAATTTAGGTTTGACAAAAGCGGCTTTTGTTGAGGCTCATTTTGACACACTGGCGCCAGAATTCCCGATCGCCAATATCCCGTTTTCAATCCGGTAATATCTTCTAGTTGTTCCACCCAGGCGGCATACAGTGCGCGACTTTGCAAGCACAAATCCAGCATCGGACTGGGAGGAATTCGTTCGGCTTGTGGGGCAAGCATTCCGGCGGCAGCCCGGGCCGTCGGTTGTTTAGAATCGGCGGTGAGAACAGCGACAGATGCCCCTCGTAATTTCAGTTCTACTGCTAGGGAAAGACCAATTATTCCGCCGCCAATAATCAGAATATCTTGAGATGAATTCATTAACTTTTATATGGACTTTCTGGTTTTTTTGACCTCTCGGCTTTCTTTAGGGTAAGGTGCCGCCTGTGCACCTTACAGTTAGAATTCTTGCGCAAGTCTTACATATTATCTTGCCAGGCGATCGTCCTATCTGCCCTTCTTAACAAAAAATCTAGGCTTGTGGTTTCCAGACAGTTTCAGAACCCTGGCCCCAGAAACCGTCATATTTTGTCACCTTAATATCGCCTAAAACCTTGGTTTGGCAGGACAAACGGCGGTTGGATGCGGGAGAATGGGGAGGAACCGAAAGTCGGGCTTTTTCGCGCCACTGGGACTCGGAAACTTCCCCCTCGACGTTGACGGCGCAGGTGCCGCAAGTGCCGAGGCCGTGGCAATTGATGACTTTGGCGTTGCCATTGTAGAGATCGATGCCGTTTTTGAGCAAAACTTCACGGAGATTGGCGCCGCGATCGCACTCAAATGTTTTTCCTTGCGCTTGTACCTTGACCACAGTAATTTACCCCGGTTAAATTTATGTTAATTTTCATATATATTATCGCATTAATTACAAATAAATTCATCTAATATAGTAAGTGATATATTAGCAATTTCTCGATCGCAATTTCCCATGACAAATCGGCTCTGGATCTACGATACCACCCTGCGAGACGGTGCTCAGTGCGAAGGACTCTGCTTATCTCTCGAAGATAAACTGCGAATTGCTCGCCAGTTAGACAGTTTAGGAATTCCCTTTATTGAAGGCGGCTGGCCGGGGGCTAATCCTAAAGACGTACAATTTTTTTGGCGACTCAAAGAACAGCCCCTAACTCAAGCAGAAGTTGTAGCTTTTTGTTCGACTAGGCGACCGGGAACTACGGCAGCTAATGATGAAATGTTGCAGGCGATTTTGTCCGCCGGTACTCGTTGGGTGACGCTGTTTGGCAAGTCGTGGGATTTGCACGTTATTGAAAGTTTGAAGACCACGCTAGAAGAAAATCTGGCGATGATTCGAGATACAATTGAATATTTACGCAGTCAGGGAAGGCGCGTTATATACGATGCCGAACACTGGTTTGACGGCTACAAGCACAATCGAGACTATGCTATTAAAACTTTAGAAGTAGCGGCGGCTGCCGGTGCAGAATGGCTGGTGCTTTGCGATACAAACGGCGGTACTTTGCCTCACGAAGTCAGTCAGGTTGTTCGCGATGTGGCAGAAATAATAGAAACTTGGGATATTTCGGAATCGGAAATTCACCCCCCCCTTATTAACGGAGGGAGAAAGTCTCAAATTCACTTGGGAATTCACACTCACAACGACTCGGGAGTTGCAGTTGCTAATGCTTTGGCTGCGGTGCGGGAAGGAGTGACAATGGTACAGGGAACGATTAACGGTTACGGCGAACGCTGCGGCAATGCAGATTTATGTTCTTTGATTCCAAATGTGCAGCTCAAGTTGGGTTATGATTGCATTCAAGACGAGCAATTAGTTAGATTGACTCAAGTCAGCCGATCGATCAGCGAAATTGTCAATCTTGCTCCCGATGATCATGCTCCTTTTGTAGGCCTTTCGGCTTTTGCTCACAAAGGCGGAATTCACGTATCGGCGGTTGAGAAAAATCCGTTAACTTACGAACATTTGGAACCGGAAAAAATCGGCAACAGGCGGCGAATTCTGATTTCGGATCAAGCGGGTTTGAGCAATGTTTTGGCAAAGGCTCGCGCTTTTGGCATTGAGCTCGATCGCAAAAATCCTGCTTGTCGCCAAATTCTGGAAAAATTGAAAGATTTGGAAAGTCAGGGATATCAATTTGAGGGTGCTGAGGCGTCTTTTGAATTGTTAATGCGCGAAGCCTTGGAACAACGCCCGCCGTGGTTTGAAATTAAGGGATTTCAAGTCCACTGCGATAAGGTTGGCGAAGATTGTACGGCTTTGGCCACGGTCAAATTGTCAGTAAACGGTACAAATATCTTGGAAGCTGCCGAAGGAAACGGCCCGGTTTCGGCTTTGGATGCGGCTTTGCGGAAAGCTTTGGTGAATTTTTATCCGGCGATCGCGCATTTTTACCTGACAGACTACAAGGTGCGAATTCTCGACTCGGGCGCGGGAACTTCTGCTAAAACTCGCGTTTTATTGGAATCGAGCAACCGCCAGCAGCGGTGGACAACTGTCGGGGTTTCTACTAATATTTTGGATGCTTCCTGTCAGGCTGTTGTTGAAGGTTTGGAGTACGGTTTGCTGCTGGAAAATCAAGAGGCGATCGCCCTAGTTTGTAGGGTTCATTGATCTAGTAGAAAATAGCCAACGAAAACCGGGCGGGCAGGATGCCCACCCCACAAGAAAAATCACTCTTTGTGGAACAGGCATCTTGCCTGTTCTTGAGAATGGTGCAAAATGTGAGATAAAATAGAGGCGATCGTTCTGGAAAATATGCGGGAGTTAGTTTATGGCGAATAACTTATCAATTCCAGAAGATTATTATGATTTTCTGCGGGAACTTAAGGGACGTATTTTGCAAGCTCAAGTGCGGGCTGTGATTTCGGTCAACCGCGAATTAGTGTTGCTTTACTGGCAAATTGGACGGGATATTTTAAACCGGCAACAGCAGCGAGGATGGGGAGCAAAAGTTATAGACAATATAGCTGCTGACTTGCAAAAAGCTTTTCCTGAGATGAAGGGTTTTTCACCTCGCAATCTCAAGTATATGAGAAGTTTTGCGGAAACTTACCCGGATGAACAATTTGTGCAAGAGGTGCTTGCACAAATTCCTTGGTATCACAATATCGCCTTAATGGAAAAGCTGAAATCGTCAGAGGAACGCCTGTGGTATGCACGACAAACTATCGAGCAAGGATGGAGTCGAAATGTGTTAGTTCATCAGATAGAAAGCGGGCTGTATCGGCGACAAGGGAAAGCTGATACTAACTTCTCTCGCACTCTCCCCAACCCGCAATCTGAACTGGCGCAGCAGTTGTTGAAAGATCCTTATAATTTTGATTTTATCAGTTTAGGCAAGGAAGCACAAGAGAGGGAATTAGAGAAGGCTTTAATCGATCGCATCCGCGATTTTTTGCTAGAGTTAGGGGTGGGGTTTGCTTTTGTCGGCAGTCAGTATCATCTGGAGGTTGAAGGGGAAGATTTTTATATTGATTTATTGTTTTATCATTTACGCTTACGGTGTTTTGTGGTAATTGATTTGAAGGTGGAAGCGTTTAAGCCAGAGTTTTCTGGCAAGATGAGTTTTTACGTTTCGGCGGTCGATGATTTGCTGAAACACCGGGATGATATGCCGACTATTGGGATGATTTTATGTAAAAATAAAAAGCAGAAGATTGTCGAATATGCTTTGCGGGATATGAATAAACCGATCGGCGTTTCGACTTATCAATTGCGGGAGGCTTTGCCGGAACAGTTACAGGGAAGTTTGCCGACTGTTGAGCAGTTGGAAGCTGAGTTAGAGGCAGTAGAAATTGAAATTGACGAGGAATTATAAAAGGCGATCGCTAAATTAAACCGCTAGATTAATATTAAAAATAGCATTAAATGCTATCAAAACAATTTTTAGTAAATTTGTAAGGTAGGTTCTTGAATAACTGACCCTACAAATTTATATCGTTTCCGGTTGCATCGGAATGATTTAACCACAGAGGGCGCAGAGAACGCAGAGGGAGAGAATACAGAGATGAATAATTCCGATGCTACCGGATTTGATATTACAAATCTGTTCAAGGATTCAAAAACTCTAAATGGTTTCCTGAAATCGATCGCAATTTTGCAGCAGACCCTTGCATTTTCAACCTGCCGCGTTCTAACATGATAATCCAATCGGCCCGATCGATCACTCGCGGCCTGTGACTGATAAAAATCGTGGTTTTCCCCTGCCGGTACATCAACAATTGTTCTAAAACTTCCGCTTCGCTTGCGGGGTCAAGCCCTGCGGTAGATTCGTCTAAAATCAATATGGGCGGGTTGTTGAGAATGGCGCGGGCGATCGCCAATCTCTGTCTTTGTCCGCCCGAAATATTCGCTCCAAACTCCCCTAAAACTGTTTGATATTTATCAGGCAATTGGCTAATAAATTCATCCGCCCCCGCAATTTTACACGCTCTCACAATCTGTTCAAAGCTGACATCTGGACTGCCCAACCGAAAATTATCCATAATCGATCGGCTCCAAAAATGCGCTTCTTGAGGAACCAAAACCACCTGCTGTCTGAGACTGTCGAGAGACAAATCCTGCAAGTTGTAACCGCCAATTCTAATATTACCCGATTGCAGCGGATACAGACCAGCAATTACTTTAGCTAGGGTACTTTTTCCGCAGCCGGAATAGCCGATCAAAGCAATTGCTTGACCGCCGGGAAACGTGACAGAAAAGTTTTCCAGCAAATCCAGTCTGCCGGGGTAGTGAAAACTAACACCGTTGCAAACAATACCGTCGCGGTCCTGAATCGTTACAAAAGGTTTATTCGTATCGTTTTTAGTTTCCGGTGCAGCGTCGATGACTTCGGAAAGCCGTTGAGTAGCTGTCCGGACGCGAGTCATTTCATCAGTAAATCCGACTAAGGAAGTCACCCAAGTAGTAACGTTTTGATTCATGCTAATAAACGCTAGCAACTGACCGATACTCAATACCTTGCCAATCACCAAACCGCTGCCCAACCACAGCAGAGTAATGCTGCCCGCAGAGGCAATAAAACCAGAAAATATATTGTTGAGAATGCCTATTTGCGTAGTGCGGAAAGTCAGCTTTGCTAAGCGGCCGAAGCGGCTTTGAAATTCTTCCCAAAGTTGCTGGCCGCTGCTGGTAGTTTTGACAGTCAGGGCGCCTTTAAAAGTTTCTACTAAAACGCCTTGAGTTTCTGCTTCCAGCACCAATAAACTGCGCGTTTTGTGCTGCAATGCGGGCAGAAAGACCACTGTTGAGACAGTCATTAACAGAGCTATAGCTGTAGCTGCTAGCGTCAGTTCCTTGCTGTAGAATAGCATAAAAACAAAAGAAACTACAGCTATAAAAAATTGACTGGGCAAGCTGATAGCAACTTGAGAAACTAATTTATTGATTTCTTGGATATCTTGTAATCTACTGATAATTTCGCCGCTGCGTCTGGTTTCGTAAAAAGTCAAAGGCAATCGCAGGAATTTGCGCGCGAATTCCATGACTAATCCCAACTCTAAACGCTGGGAAAACTGAGCAATTAAGTTCGACTGTACTAATCCTAAACTGCTGCTGAAAAGGTTCATGACTATAACTGCGATCGCCACACTTGCCAGGAGTTGTGTGTCGCCCCGCACCAGGATGTCGTCGGTGAGCAGTTGAACTAGAAAAGGCGAAGCGATCGACAGCAAACCCAACACCACATTCAGCAAAAATGCTTCTATTAAAATCTGGCGGTAGATCCCAATCCGGCGCATCCATTTTTCTAAGGAATTGGCGGGCGGTTGCCCCTCGGCTGCCGCAAAAAACCGCTCCGCATCGGGTTCTACTAGCAAGCACAGCCAATCTGTCCAAGCTGCTGCTAATTCTGCTTTAGAAACATAGCGCATACCGACGGCTGGATCGCCGATCGCATATTTGTTGCCCTGCTTTCCGTACAAAACCACCCAGTGATAGCCGTTCCAGTGAATAATCGCCGGTAAAGGCGCTTCCTCAATTTGGTCTAAAATAGCAGCCGCGGCTCGCACGGAGCGAGCATTAAAGCCGATCGCCTCACCGCCTTGTTTCAAGCCCAGTAAAGTCGTCCCTTGCTGGCCCGTACCGACCAATTCTCGCAACCGGCTAATGGGAAAATTCTGTCCGTAAAATTTGGCGATCGAAGCCAGACACGCCGCGCCGCAATCTTCTTCGCTTTGCTGGAGCACAACCTGATATTTCCGAGAATTATTGATTTTTCCGTAGAATGATATTCCTGGGAAAAATGGGATGTTTTTTAGCATTTTTTCAAATGAGTAGAGCCTAAAGAACAATACCCATCGCCGCCTCGCCAATCAGCACAAAGCACCCATAAATTTAGGGGTGCTGGCTGGCTTCAAATTTCTATAACTGGATTAATACCAATTTTTTATGAGGCTGCATAGAATCCGATCCCCCCTAGCCCCCCTTAATAAGGGGGGGACAAGATTCCGATCAAAGTCCCCCTTCTTAAGGGGGATTTAGGGGGATCGAGATATGTGCAACTTCACATTAAATTG
>NZ_JANMZH010000933.1:0-1009 GCF_031383065.1 Microcoleus sp. OTE_8_concoct_300
CCATGTTTGTAATTGAGCATCCGGTTCTGATAATAATTGCCCCATCAATTCCCGAAATGCTTGCACAAATGCACTGAAAGGAATATTGCGCTGGAATTGGTCGTATTTGCCTTTAATAAAATAGCCCCGCTGTCTGGCTATCGGCTTGTGGACTTCGTTGACTACGGAGGTTTTACCAATCCCAGAAAAGCCAGCTACCAGCATCATTTCGGCGCTACCTGTACTGACTCGCTCAAAGGCTGCTAATAGATTATCAACTTCAGTTTCTCTGCCGTAGAGTTTTTCGGGAATCAGGAAACGGTCTGTAATATCCCGCGTTCCCAAGTCAAATTTTTCTATGCTGTCCGTTTCTTGTAATTGCAGCAGACACATTTCTAAATCATGCTTTATCCCCAAGGCAGTTTGATACCGATTTTCGGCATTCTTCGCCATCAATTTACTGACAAGAAGCGAGATAATTAGGGGAATTTCTGGCTTGATTTCGTGCGGGGAAAGCGGCTGTCTGGCTATGTGGCAGTGAACCAGTTCTAAAGCATCTTCTGTCTCAAAAGGCAGCTTTCCTGTCAGCAATTCGTAGAAGGTGACGCCGAGGGAGTAAAAGTCACTGCGGTAATCGAGAGTACGATTCATTCTCCCGGTTTGTTCGGGTGAAATGTAAGCAAGGGTTCCTTCCAGAACTCCGGGGTTTTTCAGTATCGGTGTTTCTCGGCTTAGCTGAGTGGAAATGCCAAAATCAATAATTTTTAATTGTTTAGTTTGGGGGTTGTAAACAATATTAGAAGGGTTAATATCTTTGTGGATAATGTTTTCCCTGTGAATTAGCCCTAAAATTTCAGTGGTGGCGATCGCCAGAAGTAAAAATTCTTCGAGAGTAAAGGAGCGCTGCTGCATCCAAATAGTCAAGGATTCGCCGCCAAAGTCCTCGACAAACATCACGAGGCTGTTTTGGTATTTTTGCAAGTCATAAACCTGTACGACTCCCGGCTCTTTTAGCTCTTGGGTGATGCGG
>NZ_JANMZH010000032.1:0-2693 GCF_031383065.1 Microcoleus sp. OTE_8_concoct_300
TTTCTTTTTAGACGAACCGACTTCAGGACTCGATCCGGGTTTGGATAAGAAGATGATGCAACTGCTGCGAAAGTTGGCAAATCAAGGCCGGACGGTGATTCTGGTGACTCACGCGACGGCAAATATCACGATGTGCGATCGGATTGTTTTTATGGGTCGCGGCGGACGTCTCTGTTACTTCGGTCCGCCTAGGGAAGCGCTGGATTTTTTCGATGTCAAAACGGGCGATTTTGCAGACATTTACAACGAATTGGAAACAGGAGACATCAACCTTCAAAGCTGGGCAGAAAAGTTTAATAAATCTCCATACAATCAGCGCTATATTGTCAACCACTTCAGCAGAGGCAAGGCTAATGCAAATACGCCTTCAGCACCTTCTGTGCCAAAAACTCAATCTTTTGTCAAACAACTCGTTTTGCTTGCCCAGCGATATTTTCAGCTTATTTCCCGCGACTTAGTTAACTTGACTTTAGCTCTTTTAACGGCTCCGATCGGCATTAGTTTGCTGCGGCTAGCCGTCAGAGATAAAGACCCATTAATTGGAGCGCCGGATGCAACTTTAGCACCTTTAGCACTCAGAGTTTTATTTGTATTTACCTGCGCGGCGATTTGGGTAGGACTGGCAACTTCTCTGCAAGAAATTGTCAAAGAATCTGCTATTTATCTGCGCGAACGTTTGGTCAATTTAGGATTGTTTGCTTATTTAGGTTCAAAAATATTTATACTTTCGGGTTTGGCAGTATTGCAAACACTGTTAATGGTAGGAGTTATTCTGATTGCTTTTAAATCCCCCGAACCGAGTTTTATTTCCTGGCAGATGGGGGCAAGTATTACCACATTCCTAACTTTGATGAGCTGCATAAGTCTTGGATTAGTCGTTTCCGCGATTGTTAAAAATAGCTCTCAAGCTAATAGCGCTTTGCCTCTATTATTGCTGCCTCAGATTATTTTTTCTGGAGTTTTGTTTAAGATGGAAGGTGCGGCGAGCAAGTTTTCTTGGCTGATGTTAAGCCGCTGGTCGGTGGGTGCTTACGGCTCTTTAGTTAATGTGAATGGGATGGTTCCCGTGCCTACTACATTACCGGATGGGAGTACGCTTCCTCAGCCGTTTGAGCCTACTCCTGTTTACGATCCAACCTGGGAGAATTTGGGTTTAAATTGGGGTATTTTGTGCGTGCATATTTTGGTTTATTTGATGTTGACTCTGTGGTTGCAGAAGCGGAAAGATATTCTATGAATTATTGGCTGATGAAGTCGGAACCGGATGTTTATAGTATTGCGGACTTGAAGGGCGATCGCACTTCTATTTGGGATGGCGTTCGCAACTATCAAGCGCGCAATTTTATGCGAGAAATGAGTCGGGGAGACTTAGTATTTTTTTACCATTCTAATACTAAATTTCCGGGTATTGCCGGGTTAATGCGCGTCGTGGAAACAGGAATTGCTGACCCGAGTCAGTTCGATATGAATAGCGAATATTATGATCCTAAGTCGCCGTTTGATGCTCCTCGCTGGCAAACTGTGAGAGTTGAGTTTGTTGAGGAATTTGCTAAGTTAATATCTTTGGATGAACTGAAACAAAACTTTAGTGCTGATGAGATTTTGCTGGTGAGGAAAGGCAATCGGTTATCGGTGATGCCGGTATCTGAAAGTGCGGCACAGAAGATTTTGAAGATGAGATGAGTTGTGACCATTTAACTTGCATATTTGGGGCGGGCAAGATGCCCACCCCACAATGCTTAAAGACTTTACAAAAATCATCGGTAAGGGTATTGAAATTTTGCTTTCTTTAGGCTATTTTATACTAAGGTGCGGTTGTACTTAGTCATATGATTAGCGAAATTTTGAGTCAGGCAAGCAATCAGGATTTGGGCGGGGAAGATGCCCACCCCACAGGTCAATATCAGCTTTTTGTGGGACAGGCTTCTAGTCTGCCGCTTAAACTCAGAGATGCTCAATTAAAAGTTACTTACAGAAATTTACCTCATTGGGAGTTAGAAGGAGCGGTCTATTTCATAACTTTTAATACTTGGGAAAAGCTGGAATTAACTCCGGCTGCGAGGCAAGTTGTCCTCAATGCTTGCAAGTTTTTTGATAGGCAAAGGTATCAAATATTTTGCTTAGTTGTAATGCCTGATCATGTGCATATGCTCATGCAGCCTTTAGAAAAGTCGGATAATAAATTCTGGTCGCTCAGCAGCATTCTACACAGTATGAAAAGCTACAGTTCTAAACAAATTCCCAAGGTGATGAAGCATATTGGTACTGTCTGGCAGGATGAGCGACATGACCACATTGTCAGAGATGAACGAGAATTTCAGGTTTTTTGGGAATATATTAGGCAAAATCCTGTCAAAGCTGGTCTTTCAGTGACTCCAGAGGAATATCCTTTTTTCTGGCAAATGTATGAAGTTTAGCCTCTGCTGAATTTCTTGTGGGGTGGGCCGAAGAGCCCGCCCAAGCTTCAGTCACAGGCAAGATGCCTGTGCCACAAGGATTTCACAGGCAAGATGCCTGTGCCACTAAGATTTCACAGGCAAGATGCCTGTGCCACACAGATTTCACAGGCAAGATGCCTGTGCCACACAGATTTCACAGGCAAGATGCCTGTGCCACACAGATTTCACAGGCAAGATGCCTGTGCCACAAAAATTCTTGTGGGGTGGGCTTCTAGCCCGCCCCAAATATTTCCA
>NZ_JANMZH010000074.1:0-1108 GCF_031383065.1 Microcoleus sp. OTE_8_concoct_300
ACAAAAAAGTCATACATATATAATTTGTAAAAATCAAAAATCTGACAATGAGTTACCAGCATAAATAATTTTTTAATAAGTGGGAAAGATTTACATAAATACCAATGTTCTCTCAAAAATCTTTTGCCTTGAAGCCAAATATCTTCTACAGGGTTTTGCTCAGGTGCATTCGGGGCAAATAATTCACATGTTATTAACCATTCAGATTTTTCTAAACCTTGATTGACCTCGCCCAGATACTCTCGCATTTCTGCATATTTATGATAACTTGCCCCATCCCAAAATATTAAAATTCTAGCTCCTTTATTCAGATTTTGCAGGTATTTGACAAACAAAACTGTATTCTTTGAATTTCCGGCTTCATATTCTTGTACAAAAAATTTTTTTGTTTGATAGTTGAGGGCACCAAAATATGTTTGCCTTTCTCTCTGATTTGTCATGGGTACTTCTATTCTTTTATTCTTCTTTCCCCAAACATATCCACAAACATCACCCCACAGCAGATGACATTCATCAATCATATACACCACAAGTCTTCCAGCTTCTATCTCCGAGCGGTTTTCTGCCAGAGATTTTGCGATTTCTATCTTTTTTGTTTTTACCAATTCATCGTTTTTTTTTGGATTACTTTTTTGAGTTTTCTTCCAGCTAACCTTGGCTTCATCAAGTAATGTATAATAACTTTGATTTGATTTGAAACGAACATCATACTTGTCTTCTATATATATCTGAAACTCCTGTAAGCTCAAATATTCTTGAGTATTTAAGTAATTGACAATCTCTAGGCGTTGCGCTGGACTTAAATATGCTTTTGACCCTTGATACCTCAGCTTTAATTCTTCAACTCCATTTTTGATAAATTTCATTTTGGATTGACTGATAAATGTTGCTGATACATTTAATATTTTTTTAATTTCCGAACCAGTTATGCCCTCAATCCACATCATTACGGACATTGCTCGCTTCAGCTGACGGGGCGACAGGTCGCCTGAAGAGCAGACAGGGAGGGCACTCTAGACAAATAGCATGAAAAAAGATAGGGTAAGAAAGCTTCTTACCCAAAAACAATTAAATGATACCAAAATTATATCATGCCCATTTGTCAAAA